>NZ_JBTOQG010000033.1:0-25556 GCF_055283955.1 Pseudomonas sp. HP_12 | reverse complement strand
CAACCCTTTTGCGGACAGCACCTCCTACGTGGGGGAGCGAGCTTGCTCGCGAATGCTGCATTTCAAACACCAATTATTCGGCGGATGTACCAATGCCTTCGCGAGCAAGCTCGCTCCCACAAGTCCTCAGCGTTTGGACTGCCCGTGCTCTCCCCTTAATCTGATTTGGATCTGCTTCTGATCTTGATCTTCATACGCAAGAGGCTCAAACACCGCCAATCGCGACTTTGGTGCAGGCCGAACGCAGACGACGCGCAGTGGGCCGAGCGGCATGGATGCCGCGAGAGCCGCCCCCCGCCATGGATGGCGGATGGCGGCGGGCCCACGGAGCGTCGTCGGAGTGAGGGAACCCTGAGGAACGAAGGGCCCAACCAAGAGCAGGCACCCTTGGTTACTTGGGGTGCTTTTCCAAGTAACTCACCGAAGGCGAAACGTCTGCCCCCAGGCAGACACTTGTGATCTTGATCTTAAGCGCATTCAGCCACGCCATGAATCATGGCATCCCCAACCAGTTCGGCAGCGCCAGCGAGATATAAGGCACGTACGTCACCAGCAACAGGAACACCAGCAGGATCGACAGCCATGGCAACGCCGCACGAATGGTCTCGCCCAACGTCAGGCCCGTCACCGCAGACGTCACGAACAGGTTGAGCCCCACCGGCGGGTGGACCAGTCCGATCTCCATGTTGACCACCATGACGATGCCCAGGTGAATCGGATCAATGCCGAGCTTCATCGCGATAGGGAAAAAGATCGGCGCCAGGATCAGGATGATTGCCGACGGCTCCATGAAGCTGCCCGCGACCAGCAACACAATGTTCACCATGATCAGGAAGCCGATCGGAGTCAGGCCTTCGGAGATGACCCAAGCAGTGATTTGCTGTGGGATTTGCTCTGTGGTCAGAACGTGGGCAAACAGCATGGCGTTGGCGATGATGAACATCAGCATGATCGACAGCCGGCCCGACTCCAGCAGCACCTTCGGGCAGTCCTTGAAGCTCATGTCCTTGTAGACGAACAGCGCGATGAACGCCGAATACACCGCCGCCACCGCCGCGGCTTCGGTCGGGGTGAACATGCCGCTGTAGATCCCGCCGAGAATGATCACCAGCAGCATCAGACCCCAGAACGCCCGTTGCGCGGTGTGCAGCCATTGGCGGAACGTGACCCGTGGCTGGGCCGGGAGTTTCTTGACCCGGGCGACGATGTAGATCACCACCATCAGGATCACGCCGAGCAGAATCCCGGGCACCACACCGGCAATGAACAGCTTGCCGACCGAGGTTTCCGTCGCAGCGGCGTAGACCACCATTACGATGGAAGGCGGAATCAGAATGCCCAGCGTACCGGCGTTGCAGATGATGCCCGCGCCGAATGCCTTCGGGTAACCGGAGCGCACCATGCCGGCGACGGCGATGGAACCCACGGCTGCAACGGTGGCGGGCGATGAACCGGATAGTGCAGCAAACAGCATGCACGCCAGCACCGCCGCGATCGCCAGGCCACCGCGGATGTGGCCGACGCAGGCGTTGGCAAAGTCGATCAGCCGCTGCGCGACCCCGCCCGTGGTCATGAAGGCGCCAGACAACAGGAAGAACGGAATCGCCAGAAAGGTGTAGCTGTCGGAGGTTTCGAACAGTTTGATCGCCAGCGAACTCAACGAGTCCGGGCTGAACAGCAGGATCGAAACGGCGCCGGACAAGCCCAGGGAAATGGCGATGGGCACGCCCAGGAACATGAAAACGAACAGCAGCAGGAACAGGCAGATAACAGTCATCAGTGCTGCTCCTCGGCAGGGTTGGCGAGTTTGCTCGCTTCAGCCGCTTCGTCGGCCAGACCCAGCCCGGTCTGCCGGTGGGTCCAGATGCGGTAGAGGATTTCCAGGTAACGGGCGATCACCAGAGCAAAGCCGATCGGCACGATGACCGCGATGTACGCGACCTTGATGCCGTAACGATCCAGGTCTTCGGCACCGATGCCAGCCACGAACAGCGCTGACACCCACTTGTAACTGGCAACGAGGAACAGACCGGCGTACGCGAGGCAGCAGGCACAGGCCAGCATCGCCAGAATTCGCTGAACCGGCTTGCTGGTTTTCTTGACCAGCGCGTCGACCCCCAGGTGGCCCGCCGTGCGCACACCGTAGGAAATCCCGAAGAAGATCAGCCAGCCAAACAGCGCTTTGGTCAGCGCCACGCTCCAGGTCATGCCTTGGGCGTAGCCCATCAGGTGGTCGCCGATAGCAGCGAAAAAGTCGCTGCTTACCGCCCATTGATCGCTGAGGGAATAAAACAGGGTGTAGATGTTGTTCAACGCCACGTAGACGAAAGTCACGAGGGTCATGGCAGCCAGCAGGAAGGCAATGATGCCCTCCTCCAGATGCTCCCAGAGTCGCGTCAGCGGGTGCATAAGCATTCTCCGAACGAAGCCGAATGTAGCCGGGCAGAGCGACGGCCCTGGAGGCAGACCACCCGCAAAAGGGGTGGCCGCCGGGCCGTCACGGTCTGTATCGAGAAGCGAAGGAAGGGCTCAAGGCGCCTTGTTCGAATCGTCGGCGGCCTTGATCAGGTCGGCACCGATTTCTTCGGAGAATTTGTCCCAGACCGGCTTCATGACGTCACGCCATTTGGCGCGCTGCTCGGGGGTGAGCGTCACGATTTCGCTGGTTTTGGAATCGATGATTTTCTGCTTGGCGGTCTGGTTCAGCGCCTCGGCCTGCTTGTTCACCTCGACGGTGACCTGATCCATGATCTTTTGCAGTTCATCACGCACGTCTGCAGGCAGGCCGTTCCAGAACTTGGAGTTGGTGATCACCATGTAGTCGATCAGGCCATGGTTGGACTCGGTGAAGAACGGCTGCACCTCGTTGACCTTCTGGCTTTCGTAGTTCGACCAAGTGTTTTCGGTGCCGTTGACGGTGCCGGTCTGCAGGCCTTGATAGACCTCGGCGAAGCTCATCTTGCGCGGGTTGGCGTGCAGGGCGACGAATTGGGCTTCGAGCACGCTGGAGGCTTGAACGCGGAACTTCAGGCCACGGGCATCTTTCGGTTCAACCAGCTTTTTGTTGGCGGACAGTTGCTTGAGGCCGTTGTGCCAATAGGCCAGGCCATGAATGCCCTTGTCGTCCATTGCGGTCAGCAACGCTTTGCCTTGAGGGCCCTGCTGGAAGCGGTCAACGGCGGCGAGGTCGTTGAACAGGAACGGCAGGTCGAAGATCTGCACTTTCTTGGTGTACTGCTCGAATTTCGCCAGGGACGGCGCCAGCATCTGCACGTCGCCGAGCAGCAGGGCTTCCATTTCCTTGCCGTCACCGAACAGCGAAGAGTTGGGATAGACCTCGACTTTGACCTTGTCTTTCAAGGCCGGGTCGGCGGCGACCATCTTCTGGAAAAGCAGCGCGCCCTGCCCCTTCGGCGTGTTTTCCGCCACCACGTGGGCGAACTTGATCGTGATCGGGTCAGCGGCCTGTGCAAGGCCGGCCATAGACACCGCAGCCGCGCAGAAGAGCGCTTGGGTCAGCTTCAACATCGATATCACCTTTTTATTTTTGTAGGAGCTTATGTTTGAAGGAGCAGGTGGAGTGCATGAGCATAGTGCAACCCCACGATGACGAAGCCCCGGTGTTTAGAGAATCAGCATTTGTGTAAGCCGGCGTTCGGGGTTGATGAACGCGATGACGCGTGAAATTCATCACCGGAGATGGGATTTACCCTGCCGCCAGCGCCAACAACCGTTGAGCCCTGAGCAGCACCGGCGCGTCGACCATCTGCCCTTCCAGCTGAAACGCGCCTGCCCCCTTGGCCGCCGCGCTGGCCTTGATGACCTTTTGTGCCCAGTTCAGGTCATCAGCGCTGGGGGTCAGGGCGGCATGGATCACCGGCACCTGGGCGGGATGGATGCACAGCGCGCCGCCGTAACCCATGTCGTAGGCGTGGCGAATGGCGCGGTGCAGGCCTTGGGGGTCGCCGATGGTCGGGTGCACACCGTCCAGCGGTGGCAGCAAATCCGCGCCTCGTGAATGCAGTTGCACCGACATCCGCGCCTGATCAAGAAACATCTGCGCGGCGTGGGTGCCGCTGTTGAGGTTCAGGTCCAGCGCCAGGTCGAGTCCGCCAAACGACAAACGCTCGACGCCTTCGGCATGGGCGATCTGCTCCAGGGCCAGCAGGCCCTTGGCGCTTTCGATGATCGGCAGGACCGGTTTGCCGGTCTGCCAGACCGCCGCGACGTGAGCAGCGCTTTCGACCTTCGGCAGCAGCACCCCGGCGACGCCCGAGTGGTGTCGGCAAAACGCGAGATCATCGGCGTGTTCGGCATGAGTCGGCGCATTGACCCGCACCCACACAGACGCTTGGGGGTTGTCGTTCACGAAGGCCGCGAGATTGTCCCGCGCCTGGCGCTTGAGAGGTTCTTCGACGGCGTCTTCGAAATCGACGATCACCGCATCGGCGCCTGCCGCCAGGGCTTTGGAAAAACGATCGGGGCGACTGCCGGGGACGAACAGAGCGGAGCGGATGAGGGTGTGGGCCATGTCGGTGTCCTGAGGGTGTCCTGTAGGAAGGGGTGCGCCGCGCAAAAGAGCCTTTTGCAGAAACAGGCGCTAGACCACTCCGCCCGCCGCCATCCGCGTCTGGTCTTCCGCCGAAAACCCCAGCTCGCCAAGAATGCTGCCGGTGTGTTGGCCCAATCCCGGCACGCCATCCATGCGCGGTGTGAACGCGGTGTTATGGCCCGGCGGCAGCAGCGACGGCAGCGGGCCGGACGGGCTGTCAACTTCGCGCCAGCGATCGCGGGCCTTGAGCTGCGGATGGTCCCAGACGCCTTGCATGTCGTTGACCCGCGCATTGGCGATTTGCGCGTCTTCCAGACGGGCCACCACGTCATCGACGCTCAAGGACGCGAAGCCGTCGACGATGATCTGCCGCAGCACCTCACGGTTTTCCGAGCGTTTGAAATTCGCCGAAAAGCGTTCGTCGGTGGCCAGCGCCGGATCGAGCAGGACCTTCTCGCAGAACAACGCCCATTCGCGCTCGTTCTGCAGGCCCAGCATGATCGTGCCGCCCCCGCCGGTGGGAAACGGCCCGTAAGGATAGATCGTCGAGTGGGACGCACCGGCCCGTGGCGGTGGCGGCGCGCCGTTGTAGGCGTAATACATCGGGTAGCCCATCCACTCCACCAGACTTTCCAGCATGCTGACGTCGATGCGGCTGCCCTCCCCGGTCTTGTCCCGCAGCATCAGCGCCGACAGAATCCCGGTGTAGGCGTACATGCCGGCAGCGATGTCGGCGATGGAACAACCGGCCTTGGCCATCTCGTCTTCGCCAGGGCCTCCGGTGACCGACAAAAAGCCGCCCTCGCTCTGGATCAACAGGTCGTAGGCCTTCTTCTTCTCGTAGGGCCCGCCTTCGCCGTAGCCGGAAATGTCGCAGACGATCAGGCGCGGGAAGCGTTCGTGCAGGGCGTCGAACGACAAGCCCATGCGTGCAGCGGCGCCGGGTGCCAGGTTCTGCACCAGCACGTCGGCCTTGGCGAGCAGCGATTGAAGAATGTCGCCGGCCTCGTCCTGCTTGAGGTCCAGGGTCAGGCTTTCCTTGGAGCGGTTGGTCCAGACGAAATGCGAAGCCAGGCCGTCGACGCGCTGGTCGTAGCCACGGGCGAAATCACCGACGCCGGGGCGCTCGATCTTGATCACGCGGGCGCCCAGATCAGCCAGTTGGCGGGTGCAGAACGGTGCCGCGATGGCGTGCTCGAGGCTGACGACGGTGATGCCGTCCAGAGGACGCGGGGGTTGTTGAGTCATGTTCGTAAACCTCTTCACAGTCCATGTAGGAGTGAGCTTGCTCGCGATAGCATTTTGTCAGTCAGGGCAGATGGGGCTGACGCACTGCAATCGCGAGCGAGCTCACTCCTACAAGGGTTGGCGTTCGCCTTAAATCAAATTGACCAAATCGCGCGCATCGCGCAGCTGCCAGACCCGCTGAATCAATGCCGTGCCCTGCTCCACCGTGCGTGCGCCGGAGAACGCCAGCAGGCGCTGAAACTTGTCCTCCAGCTCAGGCCGCGACAAGGTGTTGCCCGGATCGCCCTTCGGTTCGTCGATGCTGGCGCTCAAGGTGCGGCCATCGGTGGTGGTCACGATCACCCGACCCAACCAGCGCGCGGGATAGGCGCCATCCACTTCGGGGTCCAGCTCCATCGTGACCTTTTCGCGGAAGGCGGCGACGTCGGCATCGGTCAGTGCCAGGTCGCGGAATTCGATCAATTGCGCGCTGCCGTGAACGGCGATCAACCCGAGCACCGCGCCCATGGAAAACTTGGCCTGGTGCACGGTCTGCGGCACATCGACCCGGCCGAGCACATCGATGGCCCCTTGATGAACCCGCGTGACCACCTTGGCGATCTGCTCATGGCGCAGGCCTTCGCGCTGCATCAGGTGGAGCAGCGCATCCGCGGCCGGATGAGTGTGGCGACACGAAGCGTGAAACTTGAACGACGTCTCGACCAGCGCCCAACGGCTGCCGAGGCGATCGGAGAGTTTCGCCGGATCGCTGTCGCTGGACATCCCTGCGGCCATCCCCTGATCGCCTTCGAGAATATTGCGCGCGCCGGTAAGGCCGTCTTCGGTGAGGTACGCTGCCAGCAGGCCATCGGCCGCCGCCTTGGCGGTGTGCAGCTGTTTGGAATCGGCGGCATCACGGAGAAACTCCCACAGCCCGGCGGCCTGGATGCCCGCCGTGCCCAGCAGGTTGATGAACTGCTCTTTGTCGAAGTTCAGCAGCTTGCCCACGCCCACCGCCGCAGCGAGGGTGCCGACGGTGGCGGTGGTGTGGAAGATGCGGTAGTGGGAGCGGCCCATGAACTCGCCGATGCGAATACCGGCTTCGTAACCGGCGACCGAGGCCAGCAATAAATCCTGCCCGGTCTTGCCGAGGTCCTGAGCCGCTGCCAGTACGGCCGAGAACACCACCGTCGCCGGGTGCAGCACCGAACTGTTGTGCAAATCGTCCTGCTCGACCAGGTGCGAAGACGCGCCATTGACCAGCGCGGCGAAGTACGCCGAGGTGCCGCGACCGCTCACCAGAATTTTCGCCTTGCCCTCTCTCGGGCCCATGCGTTCGGCGTAGCGCTCAAACAGCGGGATGGGCCGCGCGCCCTGGCTGGCCAGCGCAGAACCGATCCAGTCCAGGAACAGGTCTTCGGTGCGGTCCAGCACGACGCCGGGAATCTGCTCGTAGGTCAGCTCGGCGAGGAAACCCGCCAATGCCTGGGTATGGCTCATTTCGGCGTCCTCAGAAGCTGCGTGGCAGGTCGAGCAGGTGCTCGGCGACGTAGGAAAGAATCAGATTGGTGGAGATCGGCGCCACCTGATACAGACGGGTCTCGCGGAATTTGCGCTCCACGTCGTACTCGCAGGCGAAGCCAAAACCGCCATGGGTTTGCAGGCAGGCATTGGCCGCTTCCCACGACGCTTTTGCCGCGAGGTATTTGGCCATGTTGGCGCTGGCACCGGCGTTCTTGCCGCTGTCGTATTCCTCGCAGGCGCGCCAGCGCATCAGGTCCGCCGCTTCGATTTCGATGTGCGCTTCGGCGATGGGGAACTGCACGCCCTGGTTCTGCCCGATCGGGCGGCCAAACACCACGCGATCACGGGCGTAGGCGGCGGACTTTTCAATGAACCAGCGGCCGTCGCCAATGCACTCGGCGGCAATCAATGTGCGCTCGGCGTTGAGGCCGTCGAGGATGTAGCGGAACCCTTTGCCTTCCTCGCCAATCAAGCTGTCGGCGGGCAGTTCGAGGTTGTCGAAGAACAGTTCGTTGGTTTCGTGGTTGACCATGTTGGCGATGGGCTGAACGGTCAGACCGTTGCCGATGGCGTCGCGCAGGTCGACGATGAAGATCGACATGCCCTCGGACTTTTTCGTCACTTCGGCCAGCGGCGTGGTGCGCGCCAGCAGAATCATCAGGTCGGAATGCTGCACGCGGGAGATCCAGACCTTCTGGCCGTTGATCACGTACTTGTCGCCCTGCTTCACCGCCGTGGTCTTGATCTTGGTGGTGTCGGTGCCGGTGCTGGGCTCGGTCACGCCCATGGATTGCAGGCGCAGTTCGCCGCTGGCGAGTTTGGGCAAGTAATAGCTTTTCTGCGCGTCGCTGCCGTGACGCAACAGGGTGAACATGTTGTACATCTGGCCGTGCACGGTGCCGGAATTGCCGCCGCAGGCGTTCACTTCTTCGAGGATCACCGAGGCTTCCGCCAAGCCCAGCCCGGAGCCGCCGTATTCCTCGGGGATCATCGCCGACAGCCAGCCCTCATCGGTCAGCGCCTTGACGAAGGTTTCCGGGAAGCCTTTCTGTTCATCGATCTTGCGCCAGTATTCGGCCGGAAACTGAGCACACAGCGCGCGCACGCCGTCACGGATGGCATTGAGGTCTTCATTTTCGTAGGGATTCATGGTGTCCACTCGCATCGGCCGGCGGCCATGGGATCGGCGCGCCTGGCTGTGTAAAGGATGGATTCAGTCAAAAACGACTTCGGCGCTCTGGGCGACGCCGGCGTCATTGCCGGCCCACAGCTGCGCCTTGCCCGGTTCAACGATTCGTCCGCCGACGCGGAAGGCAGCAGGCACGTTCAACGGCCGCACACCGCGATAGGCGAAATGCCGCACGCGCTTATCGGGGTTGGCGCGAATGAAGGCGCGCAGGTTGAAGGTGGCGATCATCGGCCCGTGCACGACCAGCCCGGAATAACCCTCGGTGTCGGTGACGTAGGGGTAGTCGTAGTGAATGCGGTGGCCGTTGAAGGTCACGGCGGAGTAACGAAACAGCAGCGTCGGCGTCGGCTCGATGACCTCGCTCCACTCGCCCTGCTCTGGCGCGTCACCGCTGTTGAGTTTCGGCGGATTTGGCTCGCGGTAAACGATGTCCTGCTCTTCACGCACGCACAGCTCGCCGTGTTGTGAGTAGTCGTGGCGCACCGTCACGAACAGCAGCGAGCCGGTACGACCGTGCTTTTCCTCGATGTGCAGAATGGTCGACAGGCGATGGGCATCGGCGCCGACTTTCAGCGGCTGAATGAACTCGACGCGGCCACCGGCCCACATGCGGTTGCGATTGTCCGCAGGGGGCAGAAAGCCGCCACGGGCCGGGTGGCCGTCAGCGCCGAGTTGCGCTTCGAACACCGGCTCCTGGAAAAAACACCATTGCCACAGCGGCGGCAGTGGATCACCCACAGCGGGCGTGGGCTCGCCAAAGGTGGCGGCAATGCGCTTGATCAGGTTGACGCTCAGATGATCCTGGGCTTCTTCGGTGCGGCCAATCCAGTCCGTAAAATCCACGGATGACTCTGCAGCGCTCATGGGCGGGAACCCTCTGGGTTTGTTGTTATGGCCCGATCATGGAAGTGCGCCGGCATTCTGTGAATTTGCATTTGCGTATAGCGGCGTTCGGGTATGCTGAACGCCTTCTGCAAACCCCGGACACCTCCCATGCATTTCGACCTGGCTGACTTGCGCCTCTTCATTCATATCGGCGAATCACCGAGCCTGACCCAGGGCGCGCGCCGGGCTTTTCTCTCCCCCGCGGCGGCCAGTGCGCGGATCAAGGCGCTGGAAGGCCAACTCGGCACGCGCCTGCTGTACCGCGACAGCCGCGGCGTCGAACTGACCCCCGCCGGCCAGCGCCTGCTCAAGCACGCGCGACTGATCATGAGCCAGGTGGATTACCTGAAAAGCGAGTTCACCCGGTACGGGACTGATTCGGCCGGGCACATTCGCATCTTCGCCAACACCACCGCCGTCACCGAGTTTCTGCCCGAAGTGCTGGCCGGGTTTCTGGCGAAACGGCCCGGCGTCACCGTGGACCTGCAGGAGCGTCTGTCCCGGGACATCGTGCGCGGCGTGCTCGACGGCAGCACCGACATGGGCATCATCGCCGGGCCGGTGGAAGCGGCGGGTTTGCAGGTCATCCACTTCAGCACCGACCGGCTGGTACTGATCGTGCCCGTGGGCCATGAGCTGGCGGCCGAGAAAAAGGTCACCTTCAAACAGACCCTGGCGTTCCAGCACATCGGCCTGCACGAAGGCAGCACGCTGCTGAGTTTTCTGCGCGATCACGTTGAGCGCCTGGGGCAGAGCCTGTCGTTGCGAATTCAGGTGTCGAGCTTCGAGGCCATCTGCCGGATGGTTGAAGCCGGGGTGGGCATCGGGGTGATCCCGGAGTCGGCGGCGTCACGGCACAGCCGGACGATGGAACTAGTGACCATCGAACTCGACGAGCCCTGGGCGGTGCGCGAGCGGAGCATTCTGGTCCGCGAACTGGACGCCCTGCCGGGGGTGGTCAGGGCGTTGATTTCGGTGTTGCTGCCTGCGCCCGAAGCTGAAACCGAGCCCGCAACGCCCGAGGCGTAATCAGATCCAGACGTCGTTCTGCGCGGTGCGCTCGTTGGTGTCGTCACCGGTGTTGATCACGCCGCTGGGCTCGATCAGCATCAGCTTCACTTCCTTTTCGGCGTAGGGTTTGTGCTCGACACCCTTAGGGACGACATACAGCTCGCCCGCATTGAGCTCGACGAAACCGTCGCGGAAATCGATGCGCAAACGGCCTTCGAGCACAATGAAGGTTTCGTCGGTGTCAGCGTGGCTGTGCCAGAGAAACTCCCCTTCCAGCCGCGCCAGCTTGAACTGGTAGTCGTTCATCTGCGCGATGACTTTCGGCTGCCACTGCTCGGTGAACAGGCTGTATTTCTGGGCGAAATTGACGGGGGTGTATTGGGTGGTGGACGTGGACACGAGGGCGGCTCCGAAGGGGTTTGATGTGGGGCCAATCTAGAGCGCAGGGGTGGGTGGGGTCTTGTACGTTATTGCAGGGTGGCCCTCACTGCGCGCGGTTTCTCTGTGGGACCGGCTTCAGCCGGGAAGAGGCCAGTGTGTACGCTATCCATTTTGCGGTGCGACGCCTGACGCCTTCCCGGCTAAAGCCGGTCCCACTGAAACACCGCGCACTCATAGTGGGACCGGCTTTAGCCGGGAAGAGGCCCTCATGGACGCCATCAATTCTGCAGCGCGACGCCTGGCGCCTTCCCGGCTGAAGCCGGTCCCACTGAAACACCGCGCACTCATAGTGGGACCGGCTTTAGCCGGGAAGAGGCCCTCATGGACGCCATCCATTTTGCGGTGTGACGCCTGACGCTTTCCCAACTGAAGCCGGTCCCACAAGGTGTACAGCCTTCCCAGCCCAGGCCAGTCCCACCAAGGGCGTTCGATCCGCTATGCGCCTGCTCGCAACATCTTCAACCACCGCCCCGGCGGATAGCCGAAGGTCTTCACGAAATGCCGCGTCATGTGGCTCTGGTCGGAGAACCCCGCCATGACCGACGCATCACTCAGGGACACGCCCAGGGATATCGAGTGCCGGACGAGGTCCAGCCGGCGCAGGGTCAGGTAGCGATAGGGCGTGGTGCCGAACAGCACGCGGAAATCCCGCGACAGGCGCCAGCGATCGGTGTCGCTGGCCTGTTCCAGATCGGTGAGGCTCACGCCCTGCTCCAGACTGGCCATGAGCATTTCCCGCGCACGTTGCGCGCCGGCGTAGTTGACGCTCTGGCGGCCCTTGCGCGCACCGGCGGCCGCTTGCAGCGCAACAGCGAGGTCGTAGATCGCGTCATCCAGTTCCAGAGGGTCCAGCGCGTTGTTCAGATCGGAAAGCAGCGCCTGCGTCGCCCTGAACAGGCGCGGATCGCTCGACGCCCCGCCCTTGATGAACGGCAGCGGCTTGCCACCGAGCACCTGCTGAATCATCGCCGGTTCCAGATAGAACATCCGGTAGCGAAAGCCCTCTTCGGTCCCGGCGTGGCCATCATGGGCCTCGTCGGGGTGCAGCACCATGGTCTGCCCCGGCAGGTTGTTGACCCGTTCCTTGCCGTACTGAAAGCTCTGCACGCCTGACATCGTGTGGCCGATGGCGTAGGTGTCGTGGCGGTGCATCTCGAAGCCGTGGCCATGAAAGTACGCCTCGATCCGCTCGATCTGCGGCAGCGGCGCGGCACGCAGTACCCAGTCCCGCGTGGAAGGGGTCAGGTGAGCGTCTTCGTCTGCGTGTGTGTCCATCGGCAGCGCTCGCGGCAGTGGACGGCAGGTACTTTGAGAGGACACCGGCCGCCGTCGTGAAAAAGGGCTAACCGGGCTGCTTGAGCAACGCCGCCGATGCATTGGACGCGTGCACCGCCGGAGGCTTCTCGTTGAGCAGGTTCTGGATCGCCTGGCTGTACGCTTCGCGCCCCAGATTCATGCTGTTGTTGTGGTTACCGCCCGGCACCATCAGCAGGTTCTTTGGCTCCTGCGCCGCGTCGAACAGCGCTTCGCTGAATTGCGGCGCGACAAACTGATCCGCCGTGCCATGCACGATCAGCACCGGCATGTGCACGTCGGCGATCTTGTCGATGGAGTCGAATTTCTGCGAGACCAGCCAGCGCACCGGCAACGAGGTGCGTTTGCTGGCGACGGAGGACGCAGCGTCGGCGAGGTTGGTGAAGGTCGATTCGATGATCAGCCCCCGCGCCTGAATGGGCTCATCACCTTTTTGCGCATCCCGGCCCAGTTCGGCGGCGAGGTCAACGGCCACGGCGCCGCCGAGGGAATGCCCGTAGATCAGACGCTTTTGCGGGTCGGGTTGAATCTGCTTCAAGCGCTCCCAGGCAATGCGCGCGTCTTCATAGACCGACGCTTCCGACGGCAACTGGCCCTTGCTCTGGCCGAAGCCGCGGTAATCGATGGCGAGGATGGAAAACCCAAGCGCCCGCAGTTGTTCAATGCGGAACAGTTGACCGGTGAGGTTCCAGCGCGAGCCATGCAGATAAAGAATGGCGGGAGCGTCCTTCTTCTCCGAAGGCCACCACCAGGCATGGATATTCTGCCCGAGGCCAAACGATGGCCCCTTGAGTTCAAGCTCTTGCACGTCGGACGGCAGGCCGTGGTACCAGCTCGCCGTGCCGGGCTCGATCATGAAGACCAGTTCACGCTCCTTGTGCTGCAGCGCCGCGCAACCGACCGGCAGACCAACGACGATCAGCACCATGCACAGCCAGAAGAACCAGCGAGCCTTGAGCCGCGCCAGGGAGAATGTTCGCATTGAGAAAGGTGTCCGGTGCAGAAGTGAGTGCACCGGCAGTTTGCCATTCATTGGCGGGGCGGGTCCTGCTCTTTTCGGCGAACGGCCTTCTGTCGAAAGGCCGCCGCCTGATCAGGAACGGCGCCTGCGACAGTCAGCAACACACCCCGCCCTGTGGAGTCAGTACCCCGAACCCGACGCCGCCGCACCACTGACGATCGCGATCCCGGAGCTGGTGCCCAGTCGTGTCGCGCCCGCTTCGATCATCGCCACGGCCGTTGCATAGTCACGCACGCCGCCGGACGCTTTCACGCCAACGCCCTGCCCCACGACCTTACGCATCAGGGCGACGTCTTCCAGGGTCGCGCCGCTGCGGCTGAAGCCGGTGGAGGTCTTGACGAAGGCCACGTTGAGGTCACGGCAGATCTCGGCGGCGCGGGTTTTCTGCGCGTCGTCCAGCAGGCAGGTTTCGAAGATAACTTTCAGCGGCACCGCGCCACAGGCATCTTTGACGGCAGCGATGTCGTCGCGCACGTCGTCAAACAGGCCGTCTTTCAACCAGCCGATGTTCAGGACCATGTCGATCTCGCCCGCGCCAGCAGCGATGGCCTGCTTCGCCTCGAAAGCCTTGGTGTCGCTCAGCCCGGCGCCCAACGGGAAACCGACCACGGCGCAGACCTTGACGGCCTGGCCTTCCAGCAACGAGGCGGCATAGGGCACCTGGCCAGAATTCACGCACACCGAATAGAATCCGTGCTCTTGCGCCTCGCGGCACAGGGTTGCGATCTGCTCTCGGCTGGCGTCGGCGGCCAGCAAGGTGTGGTCGATGTACTGGGCGAGTGCTGCGGGTTCGATCTTCATGGCCAATCGTTTCCTGATAGTGAGGCGGTAACCAGCGACACGCTTTAAGCTTCATGCCTGAGCGCATCATTTTATGTTGTAAATATAACAATGAATGTTATTTTTTTACCATATCCATTCGACAATCGGAATGCCCGTGGACAGTAAAAAATCCGACCGTATCAAGTTGATCCAGCAAGCCCTGCAAGATCAGAAGGCCATTCACCTGAAGGAAATGGCCGCCCTGCTGGACGTTTCGGAGATGACCCTGCGTCGCGACCTGACCCGGCACCCCGACAAATTCCACCTGTTGGGCGGGCATATCACCCTGGCGTTTGATCCGTCAGAGGCCAGTGATTACAAGGTCACCGAGCAAGGTACCCGCCACGTCGAAGAAAAGCGCCGGGTCGGCAAGCTCGCCGCCGCATTCATTCAACCCGGCGACACGGTATTTTTCGACTGCGGCACGACGATCCCTTTTGTCATCGACTTCATCCCGGACGAGCTGGAATTCACCGCCGTGTGCAATTCCCTCAACGTGTTGCTCAAGCTGCAGCAGAAGCCCAACTGCTCGATCGTGCTGTGCGGCGGCACCTTTCATCGCAAGAATCAGGTGTTCGAGCACCACAGGGAAGCGACCATTCTGGACGGCATCCGCCTGACCTGGGCGTTCGTGTCAGCGGCCGGGGTCAGCGACGAGCTGGGCGTGACCTGCTTCAACTTCAACGAAGTGGAGGTCAAGCAAAAGGTCCTGCGGCAAGCCCGGCACTCCATGTTGCTGGCCGATCATTCCAAATTCGATGCCGTGCGCACGGCGCACTTCGCAACGCTGCAGGACTTTCATGTGGTGGTGAGCGACAAGAAGCTGCCCAAGGTTTATCGGGATTTGATTGAGGGGTATGGGGCGCGGTGGGTGGTGTAATCGGCCCTAAATCTGCGTTGCCTGGACCACCGCATTCGTGAGCAAGCTCACTCTCACAGGGTCGATGTCTATCGCCAGATAAGGCAGCGACCCACGCAACGGTGGTCGCTGCCTGATCACCGATTCAGCAGCACGAGCAAGTTAACTCCCACAGGGTGTCGCGTACAGCCAGATTCCCGCGTCGGATACAACATGTGTGGGAGCGACCGGGGTGGCGCTCCACCTTGCTCGCGAAGAGTCCTTCAGCGTTTCAGATCGCTTTCCAGCTGCAACACCTCTTCAGCGCCCAGATACCCCGTCGTCACGCTGAACGATGCGCTCTCCCCCGCGCCCAACAAACGCACATTGCCTTTGGCCTTTTCCGCCAGATACCCCTCGGGCTCACAGCTCGCCGGCAGCACAAATGCGGCCACCTGCTGATCAGCGTTGTGCAGGATCCAGCGCGCCGCGTGATCGAACTGCGCCGGCTGATAGCGCGTGTAGAACGCCGGGCCTTCCGGGTGCTTGAGCAGGAAATGCGCATGGCCCTGGGCGCCCGCGTGCACGCCGTCGAAGAAGCAGACAATCTCTGGATCGTACAACTCAGGCGTGCTCAGGCTCTCCAGCCGCGAAGGGTCTTCCGTCAGTTCGGCCATGTACGCCGACCACGCCGGCGTCGGCTTGACGTGGGCCGGCAGGCTGCTGCGAATCCGTGTACGCGCCATGCCCAATGGCTCGACGAAACGTCCGCCGTCGACGTAGGCGTAGTTCATGTGGGCCATATACATCAGCTCCATCGGCTTTCCGGCCAGGTTGCGCACGTCCATGCCGATGTCGAACAGCGCCGAACCCGGGCGCAAGGTCACGCTGGGCCTGGCGCGATAGTGGTCGCCAAAGCCCATCACGTATTCGTACTCGCCGCCGATGCGCAGAAACGCGCCGCCCGCGTCCTCGCCGACTTCCAGCCAGGCACTGTCCATCGGCGCGCAGGGCATTTCACCGTGCAGCGGATGATCGTCTTCCGGCGTCGGGCAGCCGTTGCGCAAAATCCCGCTGTGGAACATGAAGCAGCCGTAGGTGCCGATCACCGTCGGGCTCGGGCGTGGCTGCTCGAACATGTTGCGCATGGTCAGGTCGCAGCCATCGAAGACCGCTGACCAGACCATTTGCCCCTGATAAGGCAGCACCACCACCCGGCCGCGATCGTTCTCCAGCGCCAGGGCTTTCACGCCGCTGGGATAGGTCCAGGCCAGCACACGAAAGTCCGCGGATTCAAGCAGCGTCTTTTCATCGCCACTGAACAGCTCCGGGTACAGCGCAATCGTGGTGCGCTTTTCGGCCGTTCTCATGATGCCGTCACCGCGCCCACCGGTGCCTGAACCGGCAGCGGATCACGCATGCATTTGATGGCGTAGGCGACGATCGCCACAAAGCACAGCAGTGGCACGGTGTAGGCGATCTGCATGTTTCCGCCGGTGGCGTCGGAGAGCAGGCCCTGGAAGATCGGCATCACGCCGCCGCCGACAATGCTCATCACCAGCAGCGAACCGCCAACGCCGGTGTCTTCGCCCAGACCGTCGATGGTCAGGCCATAAATGGTCGGCCAGCACGGACCGAGGAAAATACTCACGCCCACCGCCGCATACACCGCGCTGATGTTCGGCACCAGAATCGTGTAGGCCAGCAGTACGATGGCCAGCACGCCGTAGATCGCCAGCACTTTGGCCGGGGACATTTTGCGCATCAGCAGGTTGGCGATCATCTTGCCGACGAAGTAGGCGGCGAAGGTGGTCAGCAGGAACCACGACGCGCTGCGCTCGTTCATGCCGCCCATCTGCATCGCCAGGCGAATGGTGAAACTCCATACACCCACTTGCGCGCCCACGTACAGAAACTGCGCCAGCACGCCGAAGGTGAAGCGCGGGTTGCGCCACAGACGCGACAGGCTCTGGCCAATGCTGCTCGATTTAACGTTGGCCGTGACCTTGCCCTTGCACGCCGGGAACTTGGTGAACGCGATCAGCACGAACATCAGCACCAGCACCGCGATCATCCATTTGTACGGCAGCAGCGTCGACTGGATCATCTGCAATTGCTGAACTGCGGCTTCCGAGGCGCTCATCTGCGTCAACTGCTCGCGGGTGGCGTCGGTGTCCTTGAACATCACGAAGCTGCCGACGTACACGCCGGTCATCGCGCCGAACGGGTGGAACGTCTGGGAGATGTTCAGGCGGCGGGTGCCGGTTTCACGCGGCCCCATCAGCGTCGAGTAAGTGTTGCAGGCGGTTTCGAGGAAGGCTAGGCCGGCCGCGATGACGAACAGCGCCATCAGGAACATGCCGTATTTGGCCATCGACGCTGCGGGGAAGAACAGCGAGCAGCCCGCCATGTACAGCACCAGACCGATGAGGATGGTGGTCTTGTAGCTGAAACGTCTGACGACCATCGCCGCCGGAATCGCCACGAAGAAATAACCGAGGTAGAACGCCGATTGCACGAAGGAGGTCTGCACATCGCTGAGCAGGAAGGCTTTCTTGAAGTGGGCGATGAGCACGTCGTTCATGCTCGCGGCCGCTGCCCACAGCGCGAAGCAGCAGCACAGCAGCAGGAAGGCGAACCACGGCGTGCGGTTCAGGTAGAACCCGTCCGGTGATTGTTGGAGCGCGGGCTTTGTCATTGTTGTTCTCCGGGAAGTACAGGAAATACCCCGCCCCACCGATCAGGCGATCGGCAGGGCGCGGCGGCTCAAAGGGTGTCGAGAAAGTGACTGAACGCGGCAGCGTCCGGGTAGGAACTCTGGGTGCCGAGGCCGGTGACCGAGCAGGCGGAATAGGCCACCGCGCGGGTCATGGCGTTGCGCATGTCGCCGTCTTCGCTCCAGTGGCGGGCGAAGCAACCAATGAACGCGTCGCCGGCGCCCGTGGTGTCGCGGGCATCGACCTTGATGCCTTCGACGCGAAATTCGCCTTCTTCGCCGACGTACAGCGCGCCCTTTTCACCCAGGGTGACGATGACGTGACGAATCCCGTCCTGCACCAGCTGCAGGGCGGCCGCGCGGGCGGATTCGATGGAGTCGACAGTCTGGCCAGTGATCAACGCCAGTTCGGTTTCGTTGGGAATGAAGAAGTCCAGCTGTGACAGGTGCTCGCGGCTCAATCCCTTCACGGCAGGCGCAGGGTTGAGCAGCACCGGAATGCCGTTGGCCTTGGCGAAATCGATCGCGTAGTAGACGGTTTCCAGCTCGATTTCCAGTTGCAGCACGATGAGCGTGCAGTCGCGCAAGGCGGCCTGGGCAGCGTCGATGTCCGCAGGTTTCAGGTGCGCGTTGGCGCCTTTGACGATGAGGATGCTGTTGTGGGAATCGCTCTGCACAAAGATCGGCGCCACGCCGCTGGAAACCCCGGGAACGCGCTGCACGAACTGGGTATCGATGCCGTAGCGCTTGAAATTGGCCAGGGTGTTGTCGGCAAACATGTCGTCGCCGACCTTGCTCAGCATCAACACGTCAGCGCCCAGCTTGGCCGCTGCAACGGCCTGATTGGCGCCCTTGCCGCCGCAGCCCATGGCGAAATTCGGTGCTTCGAGGGTTTCACCCTGCGCCGGCATCCGGTCGATGTAGGTGATCAAATCCACCATGTTGCTGCCGATGACCGCGATCTTGTTCATGTGTGTGAGTACCTTGTTCACGCGCCGGGCCCGAAAGACGAGCCACCTTCGCGGTTTTATTTTTGTTATTTAAATAACATTTTCTGTGACTATTCAACCTATTTCTTCCGAGGCGGACATGCGGCTTGGCGCCTGACACACATGTCGTTCAAAGGAAGCGGGTTGGAAGCCCTGAGGCAGAGGGTTTGCAGCCACTGGTCGTACAGACCATGGATTCGCGCAAACGTTTGCGATGGAGATGAAACATCATCCAACTTTGCGCAGTGGAACGAACTGAGGGAGGGGTTTGCCCGCAAGAAGCTGCCCGCAGGAGCCTGCGGGCGGGGCGCTGCATCTACATCAGGAAATACAGCAGCAGAATATTCGCCACCAGCATCGCCAGCGCGGTGGGGATTTGCGCTTTGATCACCGCGTACTTGTCGGGCAATTCCAGCAGGGCTGCGGGAATCAGGTTGTAGTTTGCGGCCATGGGCGTCATCAGCGTGCCGCAGTAGCCCGAGAACATACCGATCGCGGCCATGACCGCCGGATTGGCGCCGTACATGCCCACCAGCACCGGCACGCCGATACCGCCGGTCATCACCGGAAACGCCGCGAAACCGTTGCCCATGACGATGGTGAACAGCGCCATGCCGAGCACATACACCATCACCGCGACGAGGCGAAAATCCAGGTTGATGTAAACCGTTGCCAGATGCGCCACGGCCTTGCCGACGCCCGCGTCATTGAACACCAGCCCGAGCATCGCCAGCATCTGCGGCAGCACCAGCGCCCAACCCAGTGCTTCGGTCAGGCGCCGCGATTCGCGCATGGCCTGCACCGGCGTGTCGCGGGTCAGCCAGCAGGCCAGAGCCAACGCCACCAGACTGCCAATGCCCAGGGACACGAAGGTGCTGTTGGCCGGGTCCAGCAGAAAGACGTCGCCAACCTTGATGTTCTTCAGCAGCACCGCGCCAATCACCGTCACCAGAGGAATCGCCAGCGCCGGAATGAACAGCTTGTTCTTCAAGCGCCCTGCACTCTCCCGCCGCGCCCGGTCGTTGAGGTTCTCATGCTGACCAAAACCCACGCCACCGACCCCGGCGATCACCGCCATGACGATCACGCCGACGCCCACCCACACCGGTGGCAGCTTCTCGCCGACCAGAAACGCAATAGCGAACAGGCCCCAGAACAGTCCCGTTGACCAGCGTTTGGGATTGGTCCGATCGGTCGCGGTCATGAAGGCGGTGATCGCCAGGATCACGCCCGCGAGCCAGTACAGGTATTGAATGGAAATGATCATCGCGCCAGCTCCTTGTCGACAGCGGAGGCCGGCGGCAGCGCCGTCAATTCACGATTCAGGCGCTGATCGAAACGGTGCAGGCGGATGGCGTGGATGACGAATGCGCAGATGGCTGTCGGGATCCCCCAGAAGGCAATGTGCATCGGGTCGACATCAATGCCGGAGCCGAGCAGGAAAGTGTGCATCAACGCAATCGCACCGAACGCGACGAAGATGTCTTCACCGAAGAACAGCCCGACGTTGTCGGTCGCCGCGCACAACGCCAGCAGCTTGATGCGCAATGCCTCGGGCAGCTTGCCGAAGCGCGATTCAGCGGCGCCTTCGGCCATGGGCGCGAGCAACGGCCGCACCATCTGCGGGTGGCCGCCGAGGCTGGTCAGCCCCAGGGCTGCGGTGGTTTCGCGCACGAACAGGTAGGCGATCAGCAGCCGTCCCGCCGTGGCACCGGTAAACCGGGCGATCCAGTTCTGCGCATGCAGGCGCAGGCCGTGGCGCTCCAGCAGGCCGATCACCGCAAGGGGCAAGAGGATGATCAGCGGCAGCGTGCGGGTTTTGATGAAGCCCGTGCCGATAGTCGCCAGAATAGTCTCCGGCGGCATGCTGGCGGCAAGGCCGGTGGCCAGGGCGGCGAGCGCCACGACCAGCATCGGGTTGAAACGCAGGACGAAGCCCAGAACGATGACCAGCACGCCAAGCAGCGGCCAGAGGTTGATAGCGGTTTGCATGATGGGGTTCTCGTTGGCAGTGGCGGTACCTTGCTGGGGCACGAATGAGGAACGTGTTCGAGAAACGAGCGGTCGCGGCGCCTGTGCTTAACGAAGTGAGAGTGCCGCTGCCCCATGGCACCGCAGTCAACGCCGGGGCGTCCAACGGGAAAAACCCGCTATGGCCCATAAGATTTTCTGTTGCCGGGGTGGCATGCAACCTGCTGTTCCAGTGCTCAGTCTGCACAGGTCGTGCCTGCAACGCTGTGACGCTCCCCCGTCATTCCGTAGGTGCGCCGGCGCTCAATTGCTCAAGGAAATCCCTCGGTGAATCTCAAGTTTCTGGAAACCTTCGTCTGGGTCGCGCGGCTGAAAAGCTTTCGTCTGACGGCGGAAAAACTGTTCAGCACCCAGGCCTCCATCTCCAGCCGCATCGCCGCGCTGGAGGACGAAATGGGCGTGCGCCTGTTCGTGCGGGATTCCAGGGGCGTGTCGCTGACGCAAGAAGGTGCGCGCGTGCTCGAATACGCCGAGCACATCATGGACACGATGCAAAGCATGAAGGCGGCGATCAAAGACCCCAGCCAGGTGCGCGGCCGCATCCGCATCGGCGCCATGGATACGGTGATACACACCTGGCTCAGCCCCCTGGTAACACGCCTGATGAAGTGTTACCCGAATCTGGAAATCGAGCTCACCGCCGAGACCGCCAGCAACCTCTGCTCGCAGCTGGAAAAGGGTTATCAGGACATCATTTTCCAGACCGACGTGCTGCGTTTCGACAGCGTGCGCAACGCGGTGCTGGCGCGTTATCCCCCTGCGCTGGGTTGTGCCGACCGGCTCGGCATTCGACCGCCCGGACGTGACCCTGGAAGAAATCGCCGAAGCGCGCATCGTCACGTTCTCGCGCAATTCGCGGCCGCACCAGGACATCCTCAACATGCTGCACACCGCCAACATCGTCACGCCACGGATCAACTGCGTGAACTCGGCGTCAGCCATTACCCGGCTGGTGCGCGACGGCTTCGGCATCGGCGCGCTGCCGGTGACGCTGGTGCATGGGGAACTGGCCCAGGGCGCGTTGACGCTGATCGAGAACGTCCCGCTGCCGCCGCTGATGGACATCGTCGCCAGCTGGCGCACCGGCGCGGGAATGGAGCTGGTGGAAGACATCGTCAGCCTGACCCGCGAGGTCGTGAGCGCCTTTGCTCAGGAAATGCCGGAGGGGTTTGTGCTGGAAGGCGGACCGGAGTGAGCCGGATCAATACCCTCCCCGCCCCTCCAGCAACGTGTCCAGCAACCAGGTCCCGGCCGGGCCCAGGCTTTTTTGCCGGGACCAGATCACGTCGACCGCCGAGCTGCGCGGCCAACCCGGCACTTTAAGTTCCTTCAACCGGTCCTGCCCGCAGGTGCTGACCAGCCAGCGCGGCAACGCCGACCAGCCGAATCCGAAGATCGCCATGTCCATCAACAGCAGGTAATTGGGTGCTGACCAACTGCGTCGCGCGCCGCTGGGCAGATCGTCGGTGGGCACGCTCTCGTCGACGATGGTATTCAGGCGCAACGCCCGATGCTGCGCGAGATGGCGGTAATCGACGGCTTCCTCAGCGGCCAGCGGGTGGTTGTGGGACACGAAGATGCCGAAGTCCGCGCGCTCGACGATGGTCGCGTAGCCCACTTCCGGCGGGTACGACGCCTGGGCGGACAGCAGACCCAACGACGCGCGACCGCTCTGGATCAAGTTGATCGCGTCGCCGTGTTCGGCAAACACGCACTCCAGTTCCAGCTCCGGAAAGCGCTGATCGAGTTCGGTCATGCGCGCCTGGAATTCGGCGAACTGGTTCGCGTCGGACAGCACCAGCGTCAAGCGCGGCTCCATGCCCTCGGCCAGACGCCCCGCCGCGCGGCGCAGTGTGTCGGACGCTGCGAGCACGTCCTCGATGCGCCCTTCCAGCGCCCTGCCCGCTTCAGTCAACGCGGGATGGCGGGTCGAGCGGTCAAACAGTTCCAGGCCCAGATCGATCT
The DNA here is from genome assembly GCF_055283955.1 of Pseudomonas sp. HP_12. NCBI lineage: Bacteria > Pseudomonadati > Pseudomonadota > Gammaproteobacteria > Pseudomonadales > Pseudomonadaceae > Pseudomonas > Pseudomonas sp. HP_12. The sequence continues at coordinate 3,031 of NZ_JBTOQG010000033.1, read as the reverse complement.
CCAGCCGCGAAATGGCCTCGCTGATGGTCGACTGGCTCTTGCCCAGGCGCCGGGCGGCGGCGCTGAACGAACCCAGCGCGATGGTCTGGGCAAACGCTTCAAGTGCTTCGGGGGAATAGCTCACGGGTGGATACCTCTGAGGCGCAAGCGACGTCGCCATCGGTTTTTCCGATGGGACCGATTTTCACTCTAGCCCATCGCGCCCCGACAATGCACACCTGCCCGCGACAAAGTGATCACCGACATGCCTCTGCACGCCCTTACGTCCCCCAAGACCGCGAAGCCGGTCGTTACGCCGAAATCCGTCAAAGAACGCGCCCTGCATGCGCTGCTGTTCGAGCTCATCGGCGTGCTGATGTTCGCGCCCGGGCTGGCCTGGGTGCTCGGCCAGTCCATCGGCAAGATGGGCGCGATGACGGTGATGATTTCCACGGTCGCCATGCTCTGGAACATGGTCTTCAACGCCGGGTTCGACCGTCTGCGCGCACGGTTGGGTTTCACCCTGAATCTCAAGGCGCGAGCCCTGCATGCCATCAGTTTTGAAGTGGGGCTGGTGTTCATGGTGGTGCCGATGGTGGCGTGGTGGCTGTCGATCAGCCTGCTGGAAGCCTTTGTGCTGGATATCGGCCTGTTGCTGCTGTTTCTGCCGTACACGATGCTGTTCAACCTCGCGTATGACCGGATTCGCGAGCGTCTGCTCGACCGCCCGCAACCGTGCGCCGCTGACCGATAGCGGCACAATTGGTCTCCCTTAAACCTCCTTCATTGGCTATTCGACGGGTCGCAGCGCGGGCGTAACATTTCGCCACGTCCCGCGGCTTGCGCCGGTCACTTTGAAGAGAGCACCCACCATGAACAAACGAATCAACTGGGCCCAGAAATCGCCGGAAGCCTACAAAGCCATGGTCGGCCTGGAGACAGCGCTGAGTAAATCCGGCCTGGATCATTCGCTGCTGGAGCTGATCCGTCTGCGGGCGTCGCAGCTCAACGGCTGTGCATATTGTGTGAACATGCACGCCAATGACGCACGCAAGGCCGGCGAAAGCGAGGCCCGTCTGCAAACCGTCAGCGTGTGGGAAGAAACCGAATTCTTCACCGAGAAAGAAAAAGTCGTACTCGCCTGGGTCGAAAGCCTGACCCTGCTGCCCGTGCACCGCGCGCCGCAGCATCAGTACGAAGCGTTGCTCAGGCACTACAGCGAAGCCGACGTGGTCAACATTACTTTGGCCGCCGCCACCATCAACGCCTGGAACCGCTTCGGCGTGGGCTTTGCGATGATGCCGAGCTGATTCCCCTTATTGGCCTCACACCCGCAAGAACCGCCCGCTGACCGCCACACCCAGCAGCATCACGGCGATGATCATGAACGCCGCGCCGAGGCTGCTGAGGTGGGCGACGAACCCGATCCCGGCCGGCCCCATCAGAATGCCGATGTAGCCCAACGTGGTAATCGCTGGCACCGCGACATTCTCCGGCATGGTTTTCTGCCGACCGACCGCGCTGTAAAACACCGGGACGATGTTGGAACAGCCGATTCCCACCAGCGCGTATCCGCACAGCGCCGCTTGCCAGACCGGGATCAACGTCGCAACGGTCATCCCGGCGGCCGCGCACAGCCCGCCAAACAGGATGATTTTGTGCACACCGAGGCGCCGGACAATCGGATCGCCGCACAGACGCCCGATCGCCATGGCCAGCGCGAATACCGCATAACCGAATCCTGCGTAGGACGGTTCGACACCACGCTGGGCGCTGAGGAACACCGCGCTCCAGTCGAGCATCGCGCCTTCGGTGAGGAACACCGTGAAGCACATCAGCCCGATGAACAGCACCACGCCGCGAGGGATCGCAAACGCCGGGCCGCCCGGTTCGCTGCCGTACGGCAACAAGTGGGGCGCGGCTTTGTAGAGCGCGATCGCGATGAACAACGCGACGACGGCCATCGCCAGCCACGGCCAGACGCCAACGCTCAACAACGCCGACACCCCCGCCGCGCCCACAATCCCGCCGCAACTGAACAGCCCGTGAAACCCGGACATCATGGTCTTGCCGCTGGCCCGCTCGACGATGATCGCCTGAATGTTGGTCACACACCCCAGCGCCCCCATGCTCGCGCCATAGACAAACAGCGTGGCGACCATCAGCGGCACCGAGCTGAGGGTGGCCAATAAAGGCAGGCACACACAGGCGATCACGCCCGTCATCACAATCAAACGCCGACAGCCATAACGCACCGTCATCGCCCCGGCCAACGGCATGGAAACGATCGAGCCAATGCCCAGACACAACAGCAACAACCCGAGGCCGGCGTCGTCCAGACCCAAACGGCTTTTCGCATAAGGCACCAGCGGCGCCCAGGCCGACATACTGAACCCGGTGACAAAAAAAGCGATCCGCGTCGAAAACTGCTCCAGCCGCCCCGGTACCACGGGCGCTGCGGTGCTGATGGAAGTCATTGCCGCTCCCTTGCATGCTTGGACGGGGACAGATTCATTTACGGTGAAGCGCTGTAAATAAATCAGTCCCCTCGAAATAGGGACCAGCCTAACAAAGCTTGAAACAATGCCGAAGAAGGGATGTTGAAGGAAGTGGCCTCAGGAACGCCTCACTCGCCCTCGAAGACATCGACGCGGAGCGTCAAAGGATGCATTCCCACGCGGAGCGTGGGAACGATCGATTGCTTCAGTGGGACCGGCTTCAGCCGGGAAAGAGGCCTGTGCGTACACCCATCATTTCGCGGCGCGGCGCCCGACGCCTTCCCGGCTAAAGCCGGTCCCACTATTCGAACGCGCACCTCGTAGGACCGGCTTTAGCCGGGAAGCCCTTGATCTGCTTTTGATCTGATCTTGATCTTCAAACACAAAAGGCCCAGACGACACCAATCGCGACTTGGGTGCAGGCTGAACGCAGGTCTCGCTCCGTGGGCCGAGCGGCATGGATGCCGCGAGAGCCGCCCCCCGCCATGGATGGCGGATGGCGGCGGGCCCACGGAGCGAGACCGGAGTGAAGGAACCCTGAGGAACGAAGGGCC
>NZ_JBTOQG010000032.1:0-26816 GCF_055283955.1 Pseudomonas sp. HP_12 | reverse complement strand
TAAAAGCACGGCCTGCCTAACGGCAGGCCGCTACCAGCCCGCACACAAAAAATCTGACAGTCCCCTCGCCGAAGGCGAAACGTCTGCCCCCAGGCAGACGCTCTTGATCTTAAGGTCGTTGATCTTGATCTTGATCTTGATCTTGATCTTGATCTTAAAAACCTCAACCGCGAAGCGCCCCTACGACGCCTGCCACAATCCGGTCCGCCTTATCGCCATCAATCACCAACGGCGGCAACAGCCGAATCGTCTGCCCACGGGTCACATTGATCAACACCCCATACTCCTGCGCCGCCACCAGACACACATCCCGAATCGGCCGCGTCAACTCAATCCCGATCATCAACCCCAACCCCCGCACCTGCGCCACATCAGGATGCCCCGCCAGCCCAGCGCGCAGGCCCGCCAGCAACCGCTCCCCCTGCACCGCCGCATTGAGCAAAAGCCCCTCATCCTCAACGATATCCAATACCGTACAACCCACCCGACACGCCAGCGGATTACCGCCAAACGTACTGCCATGACTGCCCGGCGTGAACAGCCGCGCCACCGCCGCCGTCGCCAGACACGCGCCAATGGGAATGCCATTGCCCAGCGCCTTCGCCAGCGTCATCACATCGGGAACGATCCCCTCATGCTCGAACGCAAACCAGCGCCCCGTCCGACCCATGCCCGTCTGGATCTCATCCAGCATCATCAGCCAACCGTTTTGAGTGCAATGGTCGCGCAGTGCTTTTAAATAGCCCGGCGGCGGCAACGCCACACCGCCCTCGCCCTGAATCGGCTCGACCAGCACCGCGACGATGCGCTCGCCATACGCCAACGTCGCCTGTTTAACCGCAACGATGTCACCGAACGCCACTTTCACGAACTCCCCCGACATCGGCTGATAACCCAGCCGCGCGGCGCCGTTATCGCTGGCCGACAGCGTGCCGAGGGTGCGGCCGTGAAAGGCGTTGTCCATCACCAGCACCAGCGGATGCTCGATGCCCTTGGCCCAGCCATACAAACGCGCCAGCTTGAGCGCGGTTTCGTTGGCCTCGGCGCCGGAATTGTTGAAAAACACCTGCTCCAGGCCCGACAGCCGGGTCAGACGTTGCGCCAGCTTCTGCTGCCAGTCGATGCGGTAATGGTTGGACGTGTGCAAGAGCAGCCCGGCCTGCTCGCTGATCGCTGCGACAATCTTTGGATGGCTGTGGCCGACGTTGGTCACCGCGACACCCGCGACGGCGTCCAGGTACTGACGGCCGCTGTCATCCCACAGCCGCGCACCTTCGCCACGGATGAAGCTCAACGGCATGGGTTTGTAGGTGTTCATCAGGCAGGCGGCGGTCATGTCGGTGGCTCCATCACGGGTAAGTGAGGCCAGTATCGTTAGCCCGTTCTGATGTATAAAGACCGCCATCCTTCAGTGACTTTAAATCAGGGCTTGATAATGGATATATTTCTGGCGATGACGGTCTTCGTCAAAGTGGTGGAAGGCGGCAGCATGACCGCGGCCGCGCGCCAATGCGAAATGTCGACGACCATGGTCGGCAATCACCTGAAAGCACTTGAGCAGCGCCTCGGGGTGAGCCTGTTGCAGCGCACCACGCGCCGGCAGAACCTGACCGAGTTTGGCCTCGAATACTACCGGCGTTGCGTCGAAGTACTGGGGCTGGTGAATGATTCCGAGCGCGTGGCCGAACAGGCCCAGACCGAGCCCAGCGGCACCTTGCGCGTCACCGCCCCGCCAGCCTTCGGTGCCGAACGCCTGGCGCCGTTGCTCAGCGATTTCGTCCAGCGCTACCCGGAGATCAAGGTGGAGGTGGTGCTCAGCAATCAGACGATGGACCTGATCGAGCACGGTTTCGACGCCGCCATCCGCCTCGGCACCCCGGAATCTTCGGCCCTGATTGCCCGCCCCCTGCAGGACTACACCCTGACCATCTGCGCGGCTCCCGCCTATTTGAAGCGTCGGGGTACACCGAAAACCGCCGATGACCTGCGCGACCACGACTGCCTGGCGTTCGCCTACCCCGCTGGCGATGACTGGCGTGCCGCCGACAAATTATGGCGCCTGACCGGGCCCGACGGCGTGATGGAGGTGCCGGTGTCGGGCTCGATGATCGTCAACAGCACGCCGGCGCTGCGCCAGGCCGTGCTCGCCGGGATGGGCGTGTCGATGCTGCCCGACGTGCTGATCAGCGAGGACATCGCCTGCGGAAAGCTCGTGCCACTGCTGCAGGATTATCAACCGCCCAGCCGCACGCTGTGGCTGATGTACCCCCAGGACCGCTATCGCCTGCCCAAGGTGCGGCAGTTCGTCGAACATGCTTTACGGGCCTGGGGCAAATAAGCGCTCACGCCAGCGAAGCCGTCAACGCGAATTGATAGCAGGCATGACGGGTATCGACCGACAGAAATAGTGCCCCGTGGCCCCCATCGATACAGTCGTCGCAACACTCAACGACAGGCATCGAGGTCAACAATGTCACGCGCCATCAAATTTCATCGCTTCGGCAAAGCCGATGTGCTCAGTTGCGAGGAGCAGCCTGACCGGTCCCCCGGCCCACAGGAAGTGCTGGTTCGTGCCGAAGCCATCGGCATCAGCTGGGACGACGTGTTGTGGCGGCAGAACCTGTCACTGGCACCGGTGCAACTGCCAGCGGGTCTGGGCAGTGAAATGGCCGGCGTCGTCGAAGCGGTGGGCGCTGGCGTGACCGACTTGAAGGTGGGCGACAAGGTGGCGAGCTTCAAAGCCATGAGCGCCAACCAGTACCCGGTGTGTGGCGACCACGTGATGGTCCCGCGCAACGCGCTGACCCTTTACCCGGACGCACTGACGCCGGTGGAAGCCAGCGTTCACTACACGCCGATGCTGCTGGCCTGGTTTGCCTTCGTCGAGCTTGCCAACGTGCAACCGGGCCAGACCGTGCTCGTCACCGACGCGACGTACAGCCCCGGCATTGCCTTCGTGCAGTTGGGCAAGGCGTTGGGCCTGCGGGTGATCGCGGCGACGCCCCATGGGCAAGACCGTGACTACCTCTTGGCGAACGGCGCCGATCGGGTGATCGTCACCGACGAGGATGACATCGGCCTGCGCATCGAGTCGCTGACCCACGGCCATGGCATCGAAGCGGTGTTCGACGGACTGGGCGGCATGCAGATGTCGATGCTCGGTGACGTGCTGGCGCCCCGCGGCAGTCTGGTGCTGTACGGCCTGCGCGGTGGCAACAAAACGCCTTTCCCGGCGCAGCAGGCATTCCGCAAGAACATGCGCTTCCACGTGCATTGCCTGGAAAACTTCACCGGCAAGCCGGAGCTGGGCATCGAGCAGAATGGCCCGGCGCTGCAGCGGGCACTGGACGCTATCAACGAGCTGACGGCCAAGGGTCTGCTCAAGCCGGACATCCACCGCACCTGGCCCTTCGAGCAGTTCGGCAAGGCGCACAACCACCTCGACGAGCATCCCGTGCGCGGTCGCGTGGTGCTGAAAGTCAGATGAGCGCACGCCGCCATTCACATGGGGTAACAGACCTGAAGAACTGCCTTGGTTGACGTCGGTGACGCGGCGGCCACACTCCAGAAAAGGACTTCCGAGCGAGAATGACCGCTCAACCCGCTCCGCCCTCGGAGCCTCACCACACGTCAAGGAATGACTGTATGCCCCTCAACCCACCGGCTTCACCCCGTCCGCCCCATCTCGACTGGATGGCGCACATCCCCGAACTCGCGCAGTTGCGCATTGACCAACTCATCCTCCCCGGCGCCCACAATGCCGGCAGCGACAAGCTGTCACCCAACCTCGCCGTCCCCCAGGAGATGGCCCAGGACGTCGCGCCCCTGGAGCAAATGCGCCAAGGGGTGCGCGCGCTGGACTTGCGCGTGGCGTTTTATTCGAAGTATGAAAAGGGTGACCCGCGGCGATTTCAGCTGTTCCACCTGACCTCGTCAGGGCGCACGGTCGCCGGCGACATTCTGGCGTGCGTCCATGCATTCTTTGAAGAACTGGAACAGAACGGCTCGCCGGCGCGTGAAATCGTCATTCTGGATTTCCATCAGTTCAAGGACTTCACTGAACTGACCCACCGGGAATTTCAGAACCTGCTGACCAAAACCCTCGGCCCGAGGGCTGTGCCACGGCAGCTGAGCAGGCTGACGCTGGAAGGCATATGGCGTGATCATCCGGGCAAAAACGTCGTGCTTGCCTATAACAGGCGCTCCGGCGACGAGCTGCTGTGGGACGGGGTCAAGCAGCGCTGGCCGGGAGAAAACCTGTTCAACACCAACACCCTGAAGGCGTTCGTCAACGAAGTGGCAGTGGAAAACAAACCCGAGTTCAGCCTGACCGCCATCCAGTGCGCCAAGTATTCATTGCCGCTGCACGCGCCCAGTGATTTGAGCGGGAAGATCGATCAGTGGTTCGAGTCGACGAACGAGAACAGCTTCATCCAGAATTTCTACATCATCAACACCGACTGGACCCTGCGCAGCGCGCTGGTCGCCCATTGCCGTCACGCCAATGGTATGCGTGCCCGCTTCAACCTGCGCCATCCCGATCAGCCGTTGCAACCCAGGCGGCGAGCCGTTAGCAGCGCGTGATCAAACCCTGTCGGGCGACGCGGATCAGCTGGTGAATCACCGCTTCCGCGCGCTCGGCAGCGGGCGCCTGAATCACGGCCAGGTCGAACTGGTCGTTGCTGAAGCGCTCAAGGGCATCGTCGGTTTCGATGAATTGAATGAGGAAAGCGTGCGGGCCGCCCTGGCGACGCGGCCAGCCGTCCAGGTAACGCAGCAACGTCGGCTGATGGGCGCCGCCCAGAAGGATTTGTGGATTACGACGATTGAACTGGCTGGCGATGGGGGCCAGACGAACGAGGGGACGCGGGTGGGAATGACTGCTCATAGTGTCGTTTTCTCTGCCTCATTGATCCGCTGGGCAGCGGTGAGAGGCAACACCGAACCAGCGCTTTAGCGGAATTTCGATGACGAATGACCGTCACCCGGCGCCCCGCAAGTAGCTGTTTAAATCGGCGCATGAACGGCATCCTAGAGAAGCGCTGTAGGCATTGTCAATCGACGGATACCGTCGCGCTCCTGTCTAAACGGACGTAAAAAAATCCCGACGCTCTGAGAGGTCGGGATTTTTGTTTGCTAACAATGTGGCTGCTACGGATCTGACCGGGAGAATCAGCGACGCGCGATCAATCGGTCGACGGACAGGCGACCCGCGCCTTCGAACAGCACCGCCACCGCAGCGGCGATCAGCGCCAGTCCGAACTCATAACCGTTGTTGGCCATGAACAAGCCGTTGTGGATGTGCACCGAGAGAATCGCCACCACCAGCATCACGATCACCACCAGCGCTGCAGGCCGTGCCAGCAAGCCAAGGAACAGCGCCAGGCCGCCGAAGAATTCCGCGCTGCCGGACATCAACGCCATCAGGTAGCCAGGGTTCAGGCCCAGGCTCGCCATGTACTGGCCAGTGCCTTCCAGGCCATAGCCGCCGAACATACCGAACAGTTTCTGGCTGCCGTGGGCCATGAGGATGATGCCGATGAGAATCCGCAGGCCGGTGATGCCGAAACCGGCGTGGGTGTTAAAGATCGATTTAAGTTGAGCATTCATGGCGGTTAATTCCGTTTGAGTTGAGAATGGCGCCATCTTAATCGGTTCTATAAATATGAAAATCGCAAGATACGCGTCATACGTATCGAATCCTTGGATCTGTCACCGGGTCTCAGGACGCTCCAATGAACTGCGGGCCTGGTCGAACGCCAGGTAGTACTTGTTGACGCTGTTCACGTAGCTCACGACGTTCTTGCCGCCCTGCTCCATGGCCACGCGCTCGACCTGAAAAAACCACTGATTCGGGTTGAGACCCTGGCGCTTCGCCTCCGCTCGCATGGCCTGCACGCGCTCCGGGCCGAGGTTGTAGGCAGCCAGGGTAAATGCCATGCGCTCACGCTCGTTGATTTTCGGGCTGGCGAAAAACTTGCGCCGCAGCAGCGCCATGTATTTGCTCGCCGCCTGCACGTTACCGTCGAGGTCGTGAATGTTGTCGACGCCGACGCGCTGGGCGGCCGACGGGGTGATCTGCAGCAGACCGGTGGCGCCGCTGCCACCCTTGGCGACCGGGTTGAGCGCCGACTCCTTGAAGGCCACGGCGGCCAGATCCAGCCAGTCCATCTTCTGTTTGTCGGCGTGCAATTGCAGCGTAGGACGCAGTTTCTCCAGGCGCTGACGGTCTTCGCGCGCCAGCGGGTTGTGGATCTGGTAGCGGTCCTTGTAGGCGGTCTGGAAGACGGCGTCCTGATTGCGCGGCGGTTCGTAGGTTTGCAGGAAATGGTCGACGGCGCCGCGCAACAACACGGCGTCCTTGCGCACGAACCAGTTCATGTCCCCCGGATCGCTCAAGGCAGCAGCGCGGTCGATCCGCAGCTTCGGCATCACTTTGGCCCAGCGCTCGGCGATGGGTTGCTCCACCACGGTCAGGTGATAAACACCGGCCTGAACCATTTCCAGCACGTCTTCCACGGCCAGACTCGGGTCAACCCATTCGATCTTCACCGGTGGCAGCTTGCGCAGGGCCAGCTTCTGATTCAGCTGCAGGATGGCCTCATCGGCGGCGCTGCCGCTGGTGAGCATCAGCGTGCGGCCCGAGAGCTGTTCGGGACGCCGGAGGCCGCGCTCACCCTTGACGCCCACCACCACCAGCGGCACTTGGGCGACCACCGGTTCAGACGCGTCGACGTAACGGGCGGCGCTGGCGTCGAGGAGTTCGCCCGGCGCAACCATGTCGCCTTCGCCCCGCTGCAGCGCGGCGAGCAGCTGGTCCTTGGCTTTGGGAATGAGCTTGAGGGAGATCTTCTGACCGTCGCGGGCGTGGCTGTTGAGGTAGGTTTCGAACGCCTGCAAGCGACGGCACTCGACGCCAACGGGCTCACCCTGAACTTCGGCGGAGCTGTTGCGGCTCTGATTGACCAGCACCCGCAGGACTTTGCCGCTGCGAATTGCCGGCAGGTCGCGCACCTGACTCTTTTTGATCACCACCGGCGGGCCGGCGGGGCGCGGCGACGCGTGGCTGGGCACGGCCAGGACGCACATCAGGGAAAACAGGGACGCTCGGATCATTGACGCTCCGATGAAAGGCCGAAAAAAACGGGCTTGAAGTCTGTGTCGCGCAGCTGAACGGCTCGTCGCGTGCATCGCGGCATGCGTCAACAAAAGCGGGATCACAGGATTGGGTATTCCAAGCAGTTGAGCCTGCTTGTTTTTTATCGCTTCAATCGCTCTGGTATTCTTCTCGGCCTCCGGCCTGAGGTAGCACCATGCAACTAATAGACATTGGCGTCAACTTGACCAACCCCAGCTTCGCCGCCCGTGAACATGAGGTGGTGGAACGCGCGTACGCCGCCGGCGTCGGCCAGTTGATCCTCACTGGCACCGACGTCGAAGGTAGCGAACAGGCCTTGGCGTTATCCCGCCGGCTCGATGAAAGCGGCCAACGTCTGTTCAGCACTGCCGGCATTCATCCGCACTCCGCAAGCGCCTGGACGGGCGAAACCGAGAGCCAGCTCAGGGCGCTGCTGGGTGAAAAGACCGTCTGCGCCGTGGGTGAATGCGGGCTGGATTTCAATCGCGACTTCTCCCCTCGCCCGCAGCAGGAAAAGGTTCTGGAAGCGCATTTGGCACTGGCCGTTGAGCTGCAATTGCCTGTGTTTCTCCATGAGCGCGATGCCGACGAGCGCCTGCTCGCCATTTTGCGGGACTACCGCGATCAGCTCCCGGCGGCGGTGGTGCATTGCTTCACCGGGGAAAAACGCGCGCTGTTCAACTATCTGGACCTGGATCTGCACATCGGCATCACCGGCTGGATCTGCGACGAGCGCCGGGGCACGCACCTGCACCCGCTGGTCCGCGAAATTCCCCGCGGCCGGTTGATGCTGGAAAGCGACGCGCCCTATCTGCTGCCCCGCACCTTGCGGCCCAAACCAAAGAACGGCCGCAACGAACCGGCCTATCTGCCCGAGGTCCTGCGCGAAGTGGCGCTGCACCGAGGCGAAAGCCCGGACGACGTTGCGGCCCACACCACCAATTGCGCTCTGGCGTTTTTTTCCTTGCCGGCGGTGGAAGCTGCCGTTCACGCATCGTAACAACAGGCTCTGCCTTGTTCCGCAGGTCAAAACGACAGGAGCGCCGTCTGACCTGTCATCCCATAAACACCCATTGATCCAGATCAACGCTTAGCGTCTTTAAAGCGCACAAAATGATGGCACCCTGCCTTATTTCGTGCACCCACAGAAGACTTCCACCATGGCCCGCTGGCTGAGCAATGTTTCGCTGAAATACAAGTTCTGGGCGGTCAACGCCGTTGCGTTTTTGACCACGCTGTTGCTGGTGCTTTACGCCCTGCAGCTGGAACAACACACCCGCGCCAACGATGCCAGAGCCGCCGCGCAGGCCGAGGCACAGTTGTTGAGCGCGTGGCCCGCCGGGCAATCACTGCCAGCTGCAGCCCACCGTCTGACGTATCCAGCGGGACAGGTGCCGCTGTTCAAAGGTCAGCCCGTGCCCTCGCTGAGCCCGGTTACCGGCTGGACTGACCTGACGGGTGTTTCCGACACAGACGGTACGCCACTGATCGGCGCCTATGTCATCCAGCGCGGTGACCAACGCATCGCCGTGCTCGCCGCTGCGCCACACCTGCTGCAATGGGTGGAGGTGCGTTTCGTCCAGTACGCCGTCGCAGTGTTCATTCTGATGCTCGCCATGCTCGGCGCGTCGCAACTGCTGATCCGCTTTCTGCTGACCCACCTCAACACCCTCAAAGACGTGATGCTGCAGGTAGAAAGCAGCGGCGACCTCTCGGCGCGCGTGCCCCTGGCCGGTGAGGACGAAGTCGGGCAGATGGCCAAGGCCTTCAATGCCATGCAAGCCGGTTATCAACGCATCGTCACCACCGTTGCCCACTCCGCCGCCCGCCTGGATGCAGGCGCGGGCCAACTGGCGTCGGGCATGAGCGAGGTGCGCCGAGGCATGCTCGGCCAGCAGAGCGAGACCGATCAAGTGGCAACGGCCATCAATGAAATGACCGCCACCGTCCACCACATCGCTCAACACGCCGGTGCCACCCGTGATCAATCCCGGAACGCTGACCGGCTCGCGGGCACCGGCAAAGCCGTGGTTGATCGGGTAGAGACGTCCATTGCCGGGCTGTCCAGCGGGGTGCAGCAGACGGCCGGGATGATCCAGCGGCTGGCCGAGGACAGTCAGAAAATCAACGGCGTCGTGAGCGTGATTCACAGCATCGCCGAACAGACCAACCTGCTCGCCCTCAACGCCGCCATCGAAGCGGCCCGCGCTGGCGAGATGGGACGCGGCTTCGCGGTGGTGGCCGATGAGGTGCGACATCTGGCGCGCCGGGTGCAGACGTCCACCGACGAGATCACCACCATGGTCTGCACTCTGCAGGCGGGTACCCGCGATGCGGTGGATTTCATGCAGGAAAGCTCGCACAAGGCCGACGACTGCGTGCAGCGCGCGCGGGAAGCGGGTCAGGCGCTGACGGCGATCACTGAAGCGGTGGCGCAGATGCGCGAGAGCAACACTCAGATTGCGGTAGCCGCGCAACAACAGAGCCAGGTCGCCGAAGAAATGAACCGGGCCGTGGTAAGCATCCGCGACGTGACCGAGCGCACCGTCCGACAAACAGTGGACTCGGCCGGCACCAGCGATGAGCTGGCGACACTGGCCGGCGCCTTGAACACGGCCATCGGGCAGCTGAAATTACAGGGCTGATTGTCTCGCGCCCCTGCGATTGCTCCGGCACGTCCTGCCTATCAGGCTGATAGCAATCCTCGATTCGCCGAAGTGAACCTCCGGGCCTATTCTCACCTCTATCGAAAACACTTCTTGTTCACGTTTCACCGAGGTAAGCGTCATGCCCAAGTTCATTACGGATCTTCACATCGGCGAATTCTTCAACCCATCGCGCAAGGACGGTCTGCCGTCGAACGCCGTGTTGTCCTCGCTGGCGTTCCCGCTGTCCATCGTCTCCGGCTTGCTCCTGCTGGACGGCGCGTTCAACAGCAGCCTGACGTCCGCCGCCATCGGTGTGCTGGGTCTGATTGCCGCGCAAGCCATTAAAGCCAGAGGCCAATAAGGCCGCTGGCTTTTGCCCGATACAGAGATGCGTCACCTGGTGACGTTGTCAGCAACCTCAACTCTGATCTGATCTGATCAGCCAAAGACAGTCACCGTCTGGCGACTGATCGCCACCAATTCCCCTTTTGGCGTCCACAGCGCCGCTGCGGTATGACCGTAGCCATCGCGGGCATGCTCGATCACCGCTCGGTACTGCGTCCAGCCATGGGTGGTCATCGAGGGCAACGGCTGCACAAACTCGATCGTCCAAGTCAATGAGCTTCCCGGCGCCGGCTTGTTCAGATGGGGCAGCACCGCAGGCGGCCAGGTATCGACCAGCGCCAGCAGATGCGCTTCGGTCAAGGGCTCCTCTTCCACATCGCGCAGCCGTGCATAGCCGCCAATCGCCGGTGACGGTGTGTTGGAAAACGGCAGGCCGCCCAGCGCCCAACGCAGATCAATAAAGCGCAGGTATTCCGGCATCACGCCGGACACGAACGGGAACGGCTGGATCTCGTCCGCCGGTTTGAAGACCGGGGCCGGCTCGGCGTGAACCGAAATCATCGACTCGCGGGGCGCGCCGAAGCTGCCCTGAATCAGGGTCATGACCTCACCGTTCTGGATCGCCCGGCCCAAGACCTGACTGACCGCTTTGCCTTCGCGCAGGACTTCCACCTCAAACGAAATAGGTGTGTCGATGGCCGGCGGCGCAACGAAACAGATCGCCAGCGACCGAACGGGCCGCTCGGTCGAGACCTTCGCGCGCATCGCTTCATACATCAGCGCCGCCATCAGCCCGCCGAAGCAGGCCCGCCCCTGTGCCCATGAGGCGGGGATGCTGACGGATTCGGGATGGGCACGGACGGCGTCAAGCAGCTCGGAGAATTTCATGGGCATTCCAGGGTGGCAGACGGGATGGGCAAATGGTAACGAGGCAGCCGCCGCAGGACAGGGTTTATAAGCGCCAATCCTGCGGACCAGCCAGCGTCAGCGTGGAGAATGTTTGCCGAAGCACGCCTTGTACAAACGCTCCAGAACCTGATCAGACTTTTGCTCGGCACGATGAATGCCCAATTCCCACCCGGCCACGCACGGCGCCAGATCCGCCTGATGCCGCGCCTGCTCAAGCCATTGCAGGTGGTCGTGCCAATCGCCCAGAGCGCCCTGGGCCGCTTTCAACCGGCGCTCCATGTTCTTTGGCTGATGACTGAGTTCCGGGTAGGCCTCGCCGGCGTAGCGCACGCGTTTGATCAACAGGCGCAGGCGATGGCGATCATGGGCAGGGTCGCCCATGGCTTCGCGCAGTTGCTTCCACTGTTTGTCCAGGCGCTTTTCAATGCGCTGCTCCAGCTTGTCGAGCAGGCCATGGCGTTCCTGAGTGCGCAGCAGGGCCGGCAATTGATCCAGCACGCCGAACAGACGATTGAGCTCCGCAGAGCTGGCCACTTTCGGGCACGCGGTTTTCAGGTATTGCTCGCGCTTGGCCGCCGCCTGGGGCAGACCCTGTTCATCGAGGAACGCCGCCAGCACCTGCATGTCACGCAAAGGCGTGGTCAGCGCACCGACCTCCTTGGCCGCCCCTTCCACCTGATCCAGTCCTGGCAGCCCCCGCAGCGGGCGCAAAACGCTGCGCAGGCGGCGGACGTTGGTGCGCAGGTCGTGCAGCGCTTCACTGTCGGTGGAGACCTCCAACCGCGCGTGGCAGGCAAGCAGCTTGATGTTAAGGCCGATAATCTCGGCGACCAGGTGATCGACCATCGCTGACATGAAACACTCCTAGGTTGAAGATGAATGTCTGATGACTTACGGCCGCTTGCCCCTCGCAGTGGACAAACGCCACGGCAGGCTGCGGCGCAGGAATTTCAGGCGCTGACGCAATGCACCAACCGAGCCGTCTGCCCCGGCGTAGCGCTGGGCCTCGAACTCGTGGACAAAATCCCTGATCGCCCCGGCGTGGGCCGGCAGTTGCGCGGCAGCACGCTGCGCAAAGGCCTGGGCGCCCTCACCCGGCTGACGTTTAAGACCCTGCCGGGCGAGCAGACGTTCGAACTGGTTGAACAGGCGCAGCTGCGAATCGCTTTCACGGCGCCACGGCTTGAAGAGCCACAGCGCCAGCAACCCGAGAATAACCGCCGCGCCGCCAGCAAACACGGGCGCCTGAAACCCGGAAAACCAGCGGCCCAGCACCTGCAGTTGCTGCTGACCCTGATACCCCAGCACCCAGCGCTGCCAGCCGTAATTGAGGTTGTCCCAGCTCATGCGGATTGAATTGACCCAGGCCAGGTGCCGATAGCGCAGGGCGGACATCGGCGAATCGCTGAGAAAGTCTTCGTCCGCCGCCAGGGCCTGTTCAAGCCCTTGCTCGACCCGCGCGGGCGCCACCGCTGCGGTGGGATCAACGCTGTGCCAACCCACGTTCGGCTGCCAGTATTCAACCCAGGCGTGGGCATCGAACTGGCGCACGGTCAGGTAATTGCCGTCCGGGTTGAGCTCGCCGCCCTGGTAACCGGCAACCACCCGCGCCGGCACACCCGCCGCGCGCAGGGCAAATGTCATGGCGCCGGCGTAGTGGGCACAGAAACCGGCACGGCTGCCGAACAGGAAGTCATCGATGCTGTTGGCCCCCAGCGCCGGGGGCTTGAGGGTGTAGCGGAACGGCTGCGACGTGAAATACGACAGCAGCGCGTCCACTACAGCGTCGGTGCCGGGGTGGCGGCGATGCAGGTCCGCGGCCCATTCGCGCACCTGAGGATTGCCTTTGGCCGGCAGTTGCAGGGCCTGCAAGCGCGCGCCGTCGCTGAGCACGGTCTCGCGCACCGCGTCGGGCCAGGATTCGACGCTGTAGAGCATTGATTGCTCGATCGGTCGCCGCCGCTGCCAGCGGAAATCACTCATCTGGCGCACGCCGGCCAGATCGGTCTGGCCGACATCGAGGGTCATCAGCCACGGCTTGCCGGTCGGTTCCAGCACCACGCTGTAGCTGACCCGCTCGCCTTCCCGGCGCCACAGCGGCGCATCCGGCACTTGCGCCCGCGAGGATTGCGACCAGCGTCTGCCGTCGAATTGCTCCAGGGTCAGCGCGCGCCAGTACAGCTGATTGCGAGGCGGCAGCGGGCCTTCAAAACTGGCGCGAAAGACCAGATCGGCAGATTTGCTCAGCTCGGCGATGTCCCCCGGCGCCATGCTGTCGGACAGCCCGGTCAGCGCCTTGTTACTGGGTTGCGGCAACGACCACAGCGGCTCAAGGCGCGGAAAAAACAGGAACAGCAGGAGCATCAGCGGCACGGCCTGCAACAGCAGTTTGGCCGACAGCCGCAGCGTAGCCGCGGGCTTGTTGGAGATGCCGGACTGTTGCAAGCCGATTAACGCCGCCAGCAGCGTGGTGATCGGCAGCAGGGTAAACAGGCCCAACAGCAGCGAGTCTTCGAACAGGTAACCGACGGCGATGCAGAAGAAGCCAAGAAAGATCAGCACCAGCGCGTCGCGACGGTTCTGCATTTCCAGCATCTTCAGAATGAACGCCGCGATCAGCAGCGCCGCCCCTGCGTCCAGACCGATCAAACTGCCCCGCGCCAGATAGATGCCCCCGGCGGTGCCGACCAGCAGTCCAGATTTGATCCAGGTGCCGGGCATCCTCACGCGCATGCGGAAGATCTGAATGCGCCAGAACGAGCAGACCAGCCACAGCACGATCAGCGCCACCGGCACGTGCAAGGCGAAGGGCACGATCACCAGCGCCTGGGCAATCAGCAACCAATTGAGGCTGACCCGGGGGATCGGTTTGGCCAGGCTTGAGGAGGTCATCGCGCCGCGCCTTTCATGCCCGCACCCCGTACAGCGCCAACTGGCGCAGACAGGCTTCACGGTGAGCGTCGCCGCTGTCCACCGCCGAGATAAAACCGGGCAGCCGCAGCGCGAACGGCTGCTGACGCTGGGACAATTCCAGCACCCAGTAGCACAGGCGCGACAGCCGCTCTTCGATATCCCCGCCCAGGGCCATGAAGTCCAGACACAGGTCGTGACCGCTGAGGTCGCTGAATTCCTTGACCATCAGCCCCTGCCCCCGCGACCAGGCTTTCCAGTGCATGCGCCGCATCGAGTCGCCCGGCCGCCACAGGCGCAGGCCCTGATAATCATCGACGCCCGGCCCCGTCGTCGCGTGGCCGTCGTCCTCGGCATGGGGCTGCACGCCTTGCAGCAGCGGCATCGTGCCGGCCACGGGCTGCGGATAGATCAGCACGGTCTGTTCCAGGTCCAGCCAGCTCCAGGCGCGAAAAATCCCCAGCGGAAACACACTCTCCACGCGCAAACGCGGGGCCCGCATCCAGCCGCGCTTGAGCGCCGGCAGGGTCAGGCCGACTTCGACCAGACGCTCGGCCTCGACGTCGGTCTGCTCCAGTTGTTCACTGTCCCAGCCCAGGGCAATCGCCTGATGGCCATGGCCGGTGCTTTCCAGACGCAGGCGCAGTTGCACCGGTTCGCCGACGAACACCGAACGCGCGTGGCCGCCGCTGAGGATTAGCCCGCTGATGTTGCGGTAGGTGTGCAGAATGGCCAGCACGCCCACCGACAGCATGAGAAAGGTCAGGCCGTAGGCGAGGCTGTTCTGGTAATTGATCGAGACCAGCAGCAACAGAAACAGAATGAGCGCGTAGGTGCCGCCGACCCGGGTCGGCAGGATGAAGATTCGGCGGTGATCCAGTTCGACCCGCGACGCCGGGGGAATGCGGCGTCCCACCCAGCGCTGCCAGACCGGTTTGAAGCGTTCGATCACAGCACCGGCACCTCGCGCAGTAGCCACTGGACCAGCGCCCCGCCGCCATGCCCGGTCGGGTCAGTGCGCTCGCGCAGGCGGTGACTGATGACAGCGGGCAGAATCGCCTGCACGTCTTCGGGAATCACGTAATCGCGCCCGGCGAGCAATGCCCAGGCTCGCGCCGCCGAGAGGATCGCCAGGCTCGCGCGGGGCGACAGGCCGTAGGCGAATTGCGGCTGGCTGCGCGTGGCATCGACCAGCCGCAGCACGTAATCGACCAGGGCGTCACTGGCCCGCACCTGCCGCGCCTGCTGCTGAAGCAAGGCCAGTTCGGCGTGGTCCAGTAATGGCTCGATGCGCGGCAGCAGATCGCGACGGGATTCCCCCAGCAGCAGGGCTTTCTCCGCCGAGCGCGCGGGATAACCTAGGGACAGGCGCATCAGGAAGCGGTCCAGTTGCGATTCCGGCAGTGCGAAGGTGCCGCCCTGGCTGAAGGGGTTCTGGGTGGCGATGACGAAAAACGGATCGGGCAGCAAACGGGTGGCGCCCTCGATGGTGACCTGGCCCTCTTCCATGGCTTCGAGCAGCGCGCTCTGGCTCTTGGGCGTGGCGCGGTTGATTTCGTCGGCCAGCACCAGCTCGGCGAAGATCGGTCCGGGGTGGAAGGTGAACTGCCCGGTGTCACGATCGAAAACGGACGTGCCGAGGATGTCGCCCGGCAGCAGATCGGAGGTGAATTGAATGCGCTGAAAGCTTAAGCCGAGCACCCGCGCGAGGGTGTGGCTGAGGGTGGTTTTGCCCATGCCGGGCAAGTCTTCAATCAACAGATGCCCGCCGCCGAGCAGGCAGGTCAGCGCCAGGCGCACCTGCGGTTCCTTGCCCAGCATCACTTCATTGATTGCGTTGAGACACGCATCCAGTTTTCTGCCCATCGGAAGGCCTCCCCAGGCGACTGCTCATGGCTAATAGGACTGCAGACGATGCCAGACGTGCAGCCACTGTAAGGTCAGCGTAGGCCTTTTCGCCAGAGCGGGATGGAGGGATTCATCAGGGTGGAGCTAAACAGGACGGTAGGACTGAGCTTGCTCGCGATGGGCGTTATCCCGGTCAGCTTGATGGCGACTGACAGCATGCTTCGCGAGCAAGCTCACTCCTACAGGGAGACCGCTTGATGGCTGCGGACTTTGGAACGATTTTAGCGACCGGCGCGGGATTCGCGGATGTAGAAACGGGCTTTCTCGGCTTTTTCGGAGCAGCCCTCGAACGCTTCGAACTGCTGCTGGGTCTTGGCGCCGGTCAGCAGCGACAGGGCCTTGGAGTAGCTGACCGTGCCGGCGAAACCTTCGGCCTTGGCCAGATCGAGCTCGTGCCAGGCTGCGTCAAGGTTGGTGGCACAGCTGTCGCGGTAGGCCGTTTTACCGGCGCAACCGGTGAGAACCAATGCCAACAGGGGCAGGCAGATCCAGGCTTTCATGGGTGTTACCTCAACTAAGGAAATCATTGATGCGGCTTTGACGGTGCGGCGATGTAAAAGTGCCACACCCGGGCGATGCACAATACCCGTTTCGGGCCGTTGGCGTTACGCTGGTGTGTGATGAATCGGCCGCCCTGCGCGCCGCCTGAACGCTGACAGTGGGAAACGCACATGAATAAACGCATCGCGCTGGTCCTGGGCTCCGGGGGCGCCAGGGGTTACGCGCACATTGGCGTCATCGAAGAGCTCGAACACCGCGGCTACGACATCGCCTGCATCGCCGGGTGTTCCATGGGCGCGGTGATCGGCGGGATCTACGCGGCAGGCAAGCTGCCCGAGTACAAGGCGTGGATCGAAAGCCTGGATTACCTGGACGTGTTGCGGCTGGTGGACGTGAGTTTCCGGCTGGGGGCGATTCGTGGCGAGAAGGTGTTCGGCAAGATTCGCGACATCGTCGGCGAGATCAATATCGAGGACCTGCCGATCCCCTACACCGCCGTGGCCACGGACCTGACCAACCAGCAGGAAATCTGGTTTCAGGAAGGCAATCTGCATTCGGCGATGCGCGCCTCGGCGGCGATCCCCAGCCTGTTTACCCCGGTGGTTCAGGGCAACCGCACGCTGGTGGATGGCGGCCTGCTGAACCCGTTGCCGATCGTGCCGGTGGTGTCGAGCCACTGCGATCTGATCGTTGCGGTCAACCTCAATTCAACGACCCAGAAGCATTACACCTTGCCGGTGATCGAGCGCCCGCCGGCGGTGAAGAAGCGTATCGACGGTTTGATGAGCTCCATCGGCTCGCACCTGCCGTTCCGCCGCAAACTGGACCTGACCGGCGAGGACGGTTTGCGTCTGGCGCAGGAAAGGCTCAAGCCCAGCGCCGCCGCGCTGACGGGCAATCCGTGGTTGATGGCCGATATCGAATCCGCCGACCCCCAGGGCCAGCAACCCTCCGCCGCGCCCACCCAGGCCGGGACGCCGAGATCGGCCAGCGGCTCGATCATCATCGACAACGTCGGCCCCGCGTCGCTGCTGGACCTGATCAACCAGAGTTTCGAGGTGATGCAGACCTCCCTGGCGCAATACAAAATCGCCGGCTACCCGCCCGACATCCTGATCAACGTGCCGAAGCGCGTGTGCCGGTTCTTCGAATTCTACAAAGCGCCAGAGCTGATCGCGCTCGGGCGGCAGATCGCCAGGGAAACGCTGGATCGATATGAGCAGGAGCATTGAGGTTGTTACACCCGACGCCTTCCCGGCTAAAGCCGGTCCCACAAGTCAGCGTTCCAGCCAGACCCACTGGATGCATGCGATCGATTAGTGGGACCGGCTTCAGCCGGGAAGAGGCCAGCGCGAACGCCATCAATCACGCGGCGTGACCACCGACGCCTTCCCGGCTAAAGCCGGTCCCACAAGTCGGCGTTTCAGCCAGACCCACTGGATGCATGCGATCAATTAGTGGGACCGGCTTCAGCCGGGAAGAGGCCAGCGCGAACGCCATCAATCACGCGGCGTGACCACCGACGCCTTCCCGGCTAAAGCCGGTCCCACAAAGTCGGCGTTCCAGCCAGCACCTACGCGGTGTGACCACCGACGCCTTCCCGGCTGAAGCCGGTCCCACGAAGGCTGCCCCGCGGCGTCTGATCCTTCACGCATTCACCAACCGATACCCAACCCCCGCTTCGGTCACGATGTACTGCGGCGCGGCGGGGTCGTCGCCGAGTTTCTGGCGCAGGTGGCCCACCACGATGCGCAGGTAATGGGAGTCTTCGACGTGGGTCGGGCCCCAGATGTCCTTGAGCAGTTGCTGTTGGGTAATGACCCGTCCGGGATGCCGCGCCAGTTGCGCCAGCACCGCGTACTCCTTGCGGGTCAGGGCGACTTCGGCATCGCCCAGGGACACCCGGCGGTAGGCCAGATCAATGTTCAGCGGGCCGATGACGACCGCCGATTCCACCTGACCGCTCTCGGGCGCCTGGCGCAACAGCGAACGAATCCGCGCCAGAAACTCCTGAATGCCGAACGGCTTGGTCACGTAGTCGTTGGCGCCGGCGTCCAGTGCGCGTACTTTTTCGCCCTCGCTGGCGCGAACCGACAGCACCAGCACCGGCACCGTCGACCATTCGCGAAACTGGCTGAGCACGTCTTGCCCGTCCATGTCCGGCAGGCCCAGGTCGAGCACCAGCAGGTCGGGTTTATTCAATGCGGCCTGGGTCAGGCCGTCGGTGCCGGTGCCGGCTTCCAGCACTTTGTAGCCTTGTGACGCGAGGCTGATGCGCAGGAACTTGCGGATCTGCGGCTCGTCATCGATCACCAGAATAGTCGCCGTCTGGCTCATGGGTGTCCTGTCATGAAGAAAAGGGTCGGTACCGAAAGAACGTCAGCGTAGCGCAAAGCGGGTTCAGACCGCCTGGTCCATTTCCGCTTCGGGCTGCGCCTGCAGCGGCAAGTGCAGGCTGATGCAGGTGCCGCGACCGTCGATGCCGTCGTCCACGCTGATCCGCCCGCCGTGGGCGCCGACCATGCCCTGACAGATCGCCAGACCCAGCCCCGTGCCCTGCCCGCCTCGGTCTCCCCGCGCGGCGGTGTAGAACATATCAAAAATCTTCGCCCGTTCGTTCTCGGGTATCCCCGGCCCTTCATCGCTGACGGCGAAAATAATCTCCTCGTTCTGCACGCTCACCGCCATCTGCAGACGGCCGTTGACCGGCGAGAAGCGCGCGGCGTTTTCGATCACGTTGATCAGCGCCTGCTCGATCAGCGCGGCGTGCACGTACAGCAGCGGCAATTCCGCCGGCAATTCGGTCATGACTTGCAGCGGCGCGAGCACCGCACGCAGGCGATTGAGCGCGCTGCCGACGATGTCACCCGGTGAGACCCAGTCCCGCGCCAGCTTCAGCGCGCCATGACCGAGGCGCGTCATGTCCAGCAGGTTCTGAATGTAGCGATCCAGACGCTCGGCCTCGTCGCGGGTGCCTTCGAGCAACTCGCGACGGTCTTCCAGCGGAATCGCCTCGCCCAGGGCCAGCAGGCTGTCGATGCTGCCGCGCATGGCGGTCAGCGGCGTGCGCAGGTCGTGGGAGACCGACGCCAGCAACGCGCTGCGCAGCTGTTCGGTCTCGCCGTGCAAACGCGCGGCCTCGAGGTCTTCGGCCAGTCGCGCCCGGGCAAGGGCCTGACCCAATGGCTGACTTAACGCAGTCAGCAGACGTCGCCGCTGAGAGCTGAAAGTCTGGCCCTGCTTCGCACGAATCCCCAGTAACGCCATCGGCGCGTCGTCTACCCACAGCGGCAACCACCACCAACTCCCCGACGGCAGCGTGCCAGTGCCCTTGCCCGCCGGTTGCCCGTGCTGCCAGGCCCAGTCCGCCGCTGCGCGTTCGAATTCGGAAAATTCCAGCGGCCCGCCCACTTCAACCTTCCAGCCCTGCTCGCGGTCGTTGTCCAGCACGCACAGCTGCAACTCGCTCCACCCGGCCAGGTGATGATCGGCCGCGCTGAGCACGGCTTGGCGATCGGTGGCGGCGGTCAGGCGACGGGACAGGTCGAGCAGTTCGCTGGTCTCCTCCTGGGTGTCCCGCAGCGCTTGCAACTGGCGACGCTGGCGAGCGGCGAGATTGCCGGTCAGCGCCGCCATCAACAGAAAGAACAGCAGCGTCAGCACGTCTTCTTCGCGCTGGATGCTCAGGGAAAAGTTCGGCGGGATGAACAGAAAGTCATAGGCGAGAAACGACAGCACCGAACAGACCATCGCCGGGCCGACGCTGCTGCGCACGGCCACCAGCAACACGGCGGCGAGGAAGACGAGGGAGATATTCGGCAGCGCCAACCAGCTGGACACCGCCCAGGCCAGGGCACTGGCGCCGACCGTGGCAACCAGCGCCAGGGCGTAATCAAACCAGACCAGATTGCGCGGCGAAGTGGATTGCGGCTGATCAGGGCGCGACTCGCTGTCGAGGACGTTGATTTCCAGACCGTGGGCGTTGCGCAACAGGCGCGACGCCAGCCCACCGCCCAACACCCGACGCCGCAGCGAAGGCCGCGACTGGCCCACCAGCACCAGACTCGCGCGGCGTTCGGTGGCGTGCTGAATCAGCGTCTTCGCCACTTCCGGCGCGCGCAGCACCACCACTTCCCCGCCGAGGCGTTCGGCCAGTTGCTGGGCATTCTGCAAACGGCTGCGGGCCAGCTCATCGAAAAAGCGCCCGTTGTCGACGTGCACCAGACTCCACGGCAGGTGCCGACGTTGTGCGACGCGGCTGGCGTGGCGCACCAAGCGCTCGGCCTGGGCATCGCCGTCGATCCCCACCAACAGACGACCGCGTACCGCCGGCGCCGCCTGGCCCAACTGCCGATAGCCCAGCGCCAAGTCGTTGTCGACTTGGGCGGCGGCGGTCTGCATGGCCATTTCCCGCAACGCGGTGAGGTTGGTCTGGGTGAAAAACGCATCGATGGCCGCGCGGGCCTGCTCGGGCACGTAGACCTTGCCGTCGCGCAACCGCTCCAGCAATTCTCGGGGCGGCAGGTCGATCAGCACCAGTTCGTAGGCTTCCTGCAACACCCAGTCCGGCAAGGTTTCGCGCACTTGCACGCCGGTGATGCCGCGCACCTGATCGTTGAGGCTTTCCAGGTGCTGAACGTTGACCGTGGTGTAAACGTCGATCCCCGCCGAGAGCAGTTCCTGAATGTCCTGCCAGCGTTTGGCGTGGCGGCTGCCGGGCGCGTTGCTGTGGGCCAGCTCGTCGACCAGCACCAGTTTGGGCTTCGCCGCAAGAATACCGTCCAGGTCCATCTCTTCGAGCATGACCCCGCGGTATTCGGAACGGACCATGGGTTGCTGGGGCAAACCGCCCAGCAGCGCTTCGGTTTCGGCGCGGCCGTGGGTCTCGACGACCCCGGCCAGCAGCGAAACGCCCTGGCGCATCTGCGTGTGCGCGGCCTGGAGCATGGCGTAGGTCTTGCCCACGCCCGGCGCGGCACCGAGAAACACCTTCAGCCGCCCGCGATCGTCCCGGGGAAGATTGACCAGCAAAGCGTCGGCGCGGGTGGTTGAATTCACGAAAAGTTGTCCTGATGCGGGGTGATGTGCGCGCGTGTGGCGTCGACCGTTGGCGTCAGTTCACGACGTTGCCAGACGGTAACCGATTCAGACTCAGATTCAAGTCCAGCACGTTTACCACCGGCGGGCCGATCAGCGAGGTCTGGGTGTTGTCCGCCACCAGTTTCTGCACCGACTCGGCAGGCAGGTTCCGCGCTGCTGCGATGCGGGCCACCTGGTATTGCGCCGCGGCTGGCGACAGATGCGGATCAAGACCGCTGGCCGACGTGGTCAGCAGGTTCAGCGGCACCGGGCCCTGGCTGTCGACCTTCTCTTTGGCGGCATCATCGGTCACTCGGGTCGCCAGCGCCGGATTGCTCGGCGCCAGGTTGCTCGCGCCGCTGGCGACGGTGGCAAAGGCCCCGGCAGACGGACGCGGGTGAAACCATTCTTCGCCGGTGAAATTCTGTGCGATCAGTTCAGAGCCACGCACTTTTTCATGGTCGTCGTAGACCAGGCTGCCATTGGCCTGATCCGGAAACGCCACCTGGGCGACGCCGGTCACCACCAGCGGGTAAGCCAAGCCGGTGATCAGGGTCATCAAAACGATCAGGCTCACGGCCGGACGCAATACGCTGGACATCATTCATTCCTCATTCGAAGTGAGCGCCGCGCGGGATCAGTCACCGCACGGCGCGATCAACGGGTTAAACCAGGTGCAGGGCGGTCAACAGCAGGTCGATCACCTTGATGCCCACGAACGGCACGACCAGCCCGCCGAGGCCATAGACCAACAGGTTGCGGCGCAGCAGATGCGCCGCGCTGGCGGCCTGCACCCGGACACCGCGCAGCGCCAGCGGGATCAGCACGACAATGATCAGCGCGTTGAACACGATGGCCGACAGAATCGCGCTCTGCGGGCTGGCCAGGTGCATGACGTTGAGCACGCCCAGTTGCGGATAGATCGCCGCGAACAGCGCCGGCAGGATGGCGAAATACTTGGCCACGTCGTTGGCGATGGAAAAGGTCGTCAGGGCGCCGCGGGTTACCAGCAATTCCTTGCCGATCTGCACCACGTCCAGCAGCTTGGTCGGGTCGCTGTCGAGATCGACCATGTTGGCCGCTTCCCGCGCCGCCTGGGTGCCATCGTTCATCGCCATGCCGACGTCGGCCTGGGCCAGCGCTGGCGCGTCGTTGGCACCGTCGCCGCACATCGCCACCAGACGCCCGTCGTTCTGCTCCTGACGGATGCGCTCCAGCTTCTTCTCGGGAGTGGCTTCGGCCAGCACGTCATCGACGCCCGCCTCTGCCGCGATCGCTGCCGCCGTCAGCGGGTTGTCGCCCGTGACCATGACCGTGCGAATGCCCAGTTTGCGCAGTTCCTCGAAGCGCTCGCGAATGCCCGGCTTGACCACGTCCTTGAGATGAATCGCGCCCAGCAGCTTGCCATCGCCGCAGACCAGCAACGGCGTACCACCGGTCTTGGCGATCTTGTCGATCTCCCGCGCCAGTACCGGCGGCAGGTCACTGCGGTCACGGCCGAGGAATTTCAGCAGCGAATCCACCGCACCCTTGCGGTACACGCGGCCTTCGTAGTCAACGCCGGACAAGCGGGTTTCTGCGGTGAACGGCACCGCCGTCAACTGGCTCGGTGCAGGCTCGGTCATCGGGTGCAGACCGCGGAGGTACTCGACGATGGACTTGCCTTCGGCGGTGTCATCCGCCAGCGAGGCCAGCAGCGTGCCTTCGCTCAGCTCTTTGGCCGACACGCCCGGCGCGGCATACACCGCCGCGCAACGACGGTTGCCGAAGGTGATGGTGCCGGTCTTGTCCAGCAGCAACACATGCACGTCACCCGCCGCCTCTACCGCACGGCCGGACTTGGCGATCACGTTGAGGCGCACCAGGCGATCCATGCCGGCAATGCCGATGGCCGAGAGCAGGCCGCCGATGGTGGTCGGAATCAGGGTGACCAGCAGCGCCACCAGGAACACCAGCGGCAGGTTACCGCCGGCAAAGTGCGCGAACGGCTGCAGGGTCACGACCACCAGCAGGAAGATCAGGGTCAGGCCGATCAGCAGAATGTCGAGAGCGACTTCGTTGGGGGTCTTCTGGCGCTTGGCGCCTTCGACCAGCGCGATCATGCGGTCCAGCGTCGATTCGCCGGGGTTGGCGCTGATCCGCACCAGCAGCCAGTCGGATACCAGTCGCGTGTTGCCGGTCACGGCCGAACGGTCGCCGCCGGACTCGCGGATCACCGGCGCAGACTCACCGGTGATCGCCGCTTCGTTGACGGCCGCAATGCCTTCGATCACCTCGCCGTCGCCCGGGATCATCTCCCCGGCTTCGACGCGGACCACATCGCCCTTGCGCAGGGTGGCGGCGTTGACCATCTGGTAGCTACCGTTGGCGCCCTGGATCCGCGCTTTCAGGCCTTCGCTCCCGGCTTTCAAGCTGTCGGCGCGGGCCTTGCCGCGACCTTCGGCCAAGGCTTCGGCGAAGTTGGCGAACAACACGGTGAACCACAGCCAGATCGCGATCTGCACGGCGACGGACGTTGGAACGGCTGGATCAGGAATCAGGCACAGAACGGTGGTCAGAATCGCGGTCAGTTCGACCACCAGCATCACCGGCGCACGGTGCAGCTGGCGCGGGTCGAGCTTGATGAACGCCTGGACCAGCGCCGGGCGCCACAGCGCGGCGAGCCCGGTCTTCGCCGATGCATTCGATGCAGGCTGCGCGTCATGGCCGTCTGTCTTGCTGGCTTGGCTTTTAGAGTCCGAGTTTTTACTGTCCGGGCTTTTTGTTACGGGGGCTTGCATGTTCATGGTGTGGTCCTCAGAAGCCCAGGCTCAAGTGTTCGGCAATCGGTCCCAGTGCCAGGGTCGGCAGGAACGTCAGGCCACCCACGAGCAGGATGGTCACGGTCAGCAAGGTGACAAACAGCGGGCCGTGGGTCGGGAAGCTGTTCTGGCCCAGCGGCGAGGTCTTCTTCGCGGCCAGACTGCCAGCCAGGGCCAGCACCGGCAGGATGTAGCCGAAGCGGCCAATGAACATCGACAGGCCCAACATCAGGTTGTGGAAGGTGGTGTTGGCGCTGAAGCCGCCGAAGGCCGAACCGTTGTTGGCGGTCGCCGAAGTGTAGGCATATAGCAACTGACTGAAACCGTGGGCGCCGGGGTTGCTGATCGCACCTGCCGGGCCGGGCAACGAGGCTGCCAGCGCACCGAACACCAGCACGCCGACCGGCATCACGATCAAGGTCGCCACCAGCAACTTGACCTCACGGGCCTGCAGTTTCTTGCCGAGGTATTCCGGGGTGCGGCCAATCATCAGGCCGGCGAGGAACACCGCGATCAATACGTTGAGCAACATGCCGTAGAGGCCCGCGCCGACGCCGCCGAAGATCACTTCGCCGACCATCATGTTGGCCAGGGCGATCATCCCGGTAAGCGGGTTGAGGCTGTCGTGCATGCCGTTGACCGAACCGTTGGACGCCGCCGTGGTGGTCGCGGCCCACAGAACGGTGGCCGTTGTGCCAAAGCGGGTTTCCTTGCCTTCCATCGGTGCGGTCTGCTCGACCGACGCGATGTTCAGCGCAGGGTTTGGCTGGTACTCGGACCACATCGCCGTCGCGCCGCCAATCAGGAACAGCGCCAGCATGCAGGCGATGATCGCTCGGCTCTGGCGCATGTCTTTCACGTAATGACCGAAGGTGAACACCAGCGCGGCCGGGATCAGGATGATCGACACCAGCTCGAACAGGTTGCTCCAGATGGTCGGGTTCTCGAACGGATGCGCCGAGTTGACGCCGAAGAAGCCGCCGCCGTTGGTGCCCAGTTGCTTGATCGCAATCTGGCTGGCAGCCGGGCCCAGAGGAATGGTCTGGTCGGTGCCTTGCAGGGTCACGGCGTCCACGTAATGGGCGAAGGTTTGCGGCACGCCCTGCCACACCAGAAACAGCGCCAGGATGATGCACATCGGCAACAGGCCGTAGAGGGTCGCGCGGGTCATGTCGGCCCAGAAGTTGCCGAGGTGCTGCGTCGAGCGACGGCTGATGCCGCGGCAAAACGCGACCAGCACGGCGATGCCGGTGGCGGCGCTGACGAAGTTCTGCACGGTCAGGCCGGCCATCTGGCTGAGGTAGCTCAGGGACGCTTCGCCGCTGTAGCTCTGCCAGTTGGTGTTGGTGACGAAGCTCATCGCGGTGTTAAACGCCAGCGACCACTCCATGCCCGGCAGACCTTGAGGGTTAAGCGGCAGCGAGCCTTGCATGAGCAGGATGGCGAACAGCACGACGAACCCGGCCAGGTTGAAGGCCAGCAGGGCGATTGTGTAGGTTTTCCAGTTTTGTTCGACCGCGGGGTCGACGCCGGACAGGCGATAGCAAATCCGTTCGACCGGGCCCATGACCGGGGTCAGAAAGGTCCGCTTACCTTCCATGACGTTGTAGTAGAACCGTCCCAGCAGCGGCGCGGGCAACAGCACCAAGGCGAAAAAAGCCAGTATCAGCAGGTAGTCGTAACCGTGCATGGCCGTTACTCCTCGACCCGGCCGGCGCGCAGGAGCGCAACCAGCAAGTAAACGAATAACCCTGCCGCGAGCAGCAGTGACACCCCATCCAGAACGCTCATGAAAAACTCTCCGTCATACGGCGACTGCCGTGTGGGGCAATTGTCTGCAGCGGGGGTGTAAAGGAACGAGAGCGACGGGGGTCGGGGGGCATAAAGAAAGCGTAAAGAGTGGTGGGTTTAGCGGCTTTGCGGGCTTTAGATCGAGGGCATATCCAATATTTGTGTGGGCTGTTGTTATGGGCGGCCTAACGGCCTTGTGTTTCGCCTTCGGCGAGTTACTTGGAAAAGTCGAAAGTCGCACCATCCCCAAGTAACCAAGGGTGCTTGCTCCTGGCTAGGCCCCTCGTTCCTCGGGGTTCCCTCACTCCGACGACGCTCCGTGGGCCCGCGCCGAACGGACATCCATGTCCTGACGGCGCTCTCGCCGCATCCATGCGGCTCGACCCACTCCGCGTCGTCTACGTTCGGCCTGCACCCAAGTCGCGTTTTGCGGTGTTTGAACTACCGGCGTAGAAGATCAAAAGCAAATCAGAGGCAGATCAAGGGCGGGTCAAGCGCCGGGGACTTGTGGGAGTGAGCTTGCTCACGAAGGGGTCGGTACATCCACCGGATATCGGGTGTTTGAGATAAAGCATTCGCGAGCAAGCTCGCTTGTATGGTTAGACTTGAAGGGGTGGTGGGACGAACAGTTCGCATCTGACTGCTGCAACAGTACAGACCGTGGGAGACCTCGCCCGGGGGTGTCAGAAATTTTGTGTTCGGGCATAACATGAGTAAGAGGTGCATGTATGCCAACCAAAAAGAAACCTGCGTTACGCGAGCTACCCAAAATCCCTAAAGAGCTGC
>NZ_JBTOQG010000031.1:0-26904 GCF_055283955.1 Pseudomonas sp. HP_12 | reverse complement strand
GGTTTCGCGGAGTGGGCCGAGCCGCATGGATGCGGCGAGAGCGCCGTCAGGACATGGATGTCCGTTCGGCGCGGGCCCACGGAGCGGGACCGGAGTGAAGGAACCCCGACGCAGGAGGGGCCCAACCAGGAGCACAAGCCCTTGGTTACTTGGGGCTTTATCAAGTAACTCGCCGAAGGCGAAACAGTCTGCCCCCAGGCCGACGCTCTTGATCTCCCCTCAGCCCCCTCCAAATCGATGCCGCGCGGGGTTTTTCAGCCACAGCTGGAGTTCAGCCTCAGCCTGTTCCAGCGCGGTGCGGTTGAGCAGGCGGCGGAGCAGGGCGACGTTGACGGCGCGGGCGCGGAGGTTGAAGGCGGTGCTGCGTTCGCCGGCCGCATCGGGCTGATAGACGCCGAGCTTTTCGTACAGCTGCTGCAGCCGGTTCTGCACGCTGCGCAGCGACAGGTTGCGGCGGGTGGCGATGGTGCGGTCGGTGAGGCCCAGGGCGATGTCCTGCAGCACTTCGTATTCGCCATCACTCAGCCCGGACAACTGATCGTGGGCCTTGAGCTGCACGCCGCGAATCTCGCGGTCGATCACGCACTGCTGCTCGATGAACAGCCCCCGCAAGGCCAGTCGCAAGCGCTCTTCCGACGCGGTCTTGAGGATGTAACCGTAGGCCGCCCCCTGGGGCACGATCCGCGCGATGCCCCGCACGTAGGCCTCGTCCGAGTAATTCGACCAGAACAGAATCGACGTGTCCGGCTGCTGCCGCCAGATCGTCTTGGCCGCTTCGACGCCGGTGCGGCACGGCATCTGCAGGTCCATCACCACGGCATCTACCGGGCTCTCGCTGAACAACCGCTCGCCGATCTGGCCGTCTTCGGCCTCCAGTAAACGCGTGCATTCCGGCAGGGCCACTTCGATGACTTCGCGCAGGAACGCCCGGTGCACCGGGTCGTCTTCGATCAACAGGATTTGCATGGCACCTCCGTTTCAACGGACGGCGCAGGCTCAACGACAAGCAGCAGATCCGCCAGCGGCAGGCACACCCGGACCCGGGTGCCGCGCTCATAGGGCCCGCGTTCGATAAACAACTGCGCCGCCATCAGTTGCGCGCGCACCTGCATGTTCTGAATGCCGCCGCTGTTGAACCGGTGGCCGACGTCCAGCCCAATGCCGTCATCGTCGATGGTCAGCTGCAACAGGCCGCCTGTGTGGCTGATGTGGATGACGATGCTGTCGGGCATGGCGTGCTTGATCGCGTTGTTCACCGCTTCCTGGATGATGCGGAACACCGCGACCTTCACCGACTCCGGCAAGCGATCGCCCATGCCGTCGGTGCTGTCCTGCAGACGCGTTTCGATGCTCAGGCCGCTGTCTCGGACGCTGCGCCGCAACAGGTCTTCAACGCCTTCTTCGAAGCCGAACAACTGCAGCACCGTCGGCTTCACTGCATCAATGAGCTGCCGCAACTCCTGCATGCTGTCCTTGAGGGCGCGTGATATCCCGCGCAAGTCCTCGCCCGGCACGCTGGGGAGGGTTTGCAGGCGGGCGATGCGCCGGTGCAGGCGGGTCATGTCGGCGAGGGTCTGGTCGTGCAAGTCCATGCCGACCCGCTGCCGTTCACGCTCCAGTTCCTCAGTCAAGCGCAGCGCGCCCTGGCGCAGGCCTTCCTCCCGGGCACGCACCTGGGCTTCGGCGATGGCCAGTTGTTTGGCCTGTTCGGTCTGGCGCAGGGCGTACACGTAGGAGGCCAACAGGTCGGCAACGTGCTGGGTGTGGCGCACGTCATCCAGGGTGTAGAAATGCTCGGTGTGTTTCGAGCAGCTCAGCGCACCGATGATTTCACCCCGGGCGCGCAAGGGCACGTGCAGGCGACTGCGCAGACGGGCGTCGAAAATAGGGTGGTTGGCGGCGCCGGGGAAGGCGAAACGTGCGTCGTTCATGGCGTCGTGGGTCAGCAGAAACGCCTGCTCCCCTAACAGCACCGCTCGAATGGGGCTGGTGTGCACCGGCATCGGTTGAGCGACATCGCCCCACAGCGTGTGCACGCCGCTTTCATAGGTGATGTGCTCGCGGCCGTCGAGGATAAACAGGCACACGTCGAGGTGGTCGTGGGGCAGGATCGGGCTGATTTCCCGGGAGACGGCGTCGATCATCGACTGGAAATCCAGCTGGCCGGCGAGGGCGCGGGAAATACCGAGAAAATGGTGCAGCACGTCTTCGGCAAGGGTGTGCGGTCGCTGTGCCATGGGCTTCAACCTGTTTTTATTGTATGGATCGAGCGCTGTTTGCAAATGAACACTGTTTGTCAGTGAGCAGGGGGCAGCCCGGTCATTATGGCCCCTGTGCGCTAAAAAGAACGCAGGATCCTGCAGGTCGCTTGCGGGATCCCGCATCAGGTCTGCACGATTGACCGCTGACGCTCCGCGCCGGCAAGTGCAGACTCGCCGCGTACTGTTCGTAATAAGGTGCGACCGACGCCGTCGGCCACCCTGCAGCCCCCATAAAAATAACAAGGGTTCAACTATGAAAAGTCGTCGTCATCCGCTACGCCGTTCATTGCTCTGTGCCGCACTGGCCGTGGCGCCCCTGATGGCCCTGCCCGTCGCATCCCACGCCGATACTTCCGACAAGAAGATCGCGCTCTCCAACAATTACGCCGGCAACTCCTGGCGCCAACTGATGCTCGCCAGCTGGCAGCAGACCACCGACAAAGCCGTCAAGGATGGCCTGATCGCGTCGGCTGACAGTTTCACCACGGCGGAAAACCAGGCTACCGAGCAAGCCGCGCAAATCCAGAACCTGATCCTTCAGGGCTATGACGCCATCGTCATCAATGCCTCGTCGCCGACGGCGCTCAACGGCGCGGTGAAACAGGCCTGCGACGCCGGCATCATCGTCGTCTCCTTCGACGGCACCGTCTCCGAGCCTTGCGCCTACCGCATCTCCATGGACTTCAAACAGACCGGCATCGAGCAGATGGATTACCTGTCCGAGCGCTTCCCCCAGGGCGGCAACGTCCTGGAAGTGCGCGGCCTGGCCGGCGTGTCGGTGGACGAGCGCATTCACTCCGGCATCACCGCCGGCGCGCAGAAACACCCGAACCTGAAAGTGATCGGCGAAGTGAACGGCAACTGGTCACCGACCGTGGCACAGAAAGCCGTTTCCGGCGTGCTGCCGAGCCTGCCGAAAGTCGACGCCGTGGTGACCCAGGGCGGTGAAGGCGTCGGCATTGCCCAGGCCTTTGTCGCGGCAGGCCGTCCGTTGCCGGCGATCATCTTCGGCAACCGCGAAGAAGAACTGACCTGGTGGAAAAAGCAAAGCGACGCCCAGGGCTATCAGAGCTTCTCGATCAGCAGCGGGCCGAGCATTTCCAGCCTGGCGTTCTATGTCGCGCAGCAGTTGCTCGACGGCAAGCAGATGCCCCATGACCTGCTGTCGCCAGCGGTCACCGTCACCCAGCAGACCCTCGACGCCAGCCTGAAGGACCTGCCCAAAGGCGGGATCGTCAGCGAGACCTACCGCGTCGACGACGTCGCCAAGCTCAAGCCCGCCGCTTCCCTGTGAGCTTTTCCATTTGAGCACCGCGGGCCGCGCTGCCTGCGGCCCGCCAAGGAATTCTGACCATGAACGCAAATGGACCTGTGCGGGTGGCCTTCGTCGGCGCCGGTAAATCGTTCGGCGCCGTGCGTGCCCTGAGTGACGTCGACCTGAGCGTGCGCGCCGGCGAATGCCTGGGCCTGATCGGCCACAACGGCGCGGGCAAATCGACCCTGATGCAAGTGCTCGCCGGCACCCTGGCCGCCGATTGCGGCCAGTTATTGATCGAAGGCCGCGACCTGCGCGAAGGCTATTCAGTACAAGTGGCGCGTCAGCACGGCATTCGCTGCGTGTTCCAGGAACTGTCGCTGTGCCCGAACCTCAACGTGGCAGAGAACACCCGGCTGATGTCGCCGGCTCTGCGCGGCTTCGGCTGGCGGCGTCGGGCCGGTGCGCTGGTCGAAGCGATGCTCGAGCAGATTTTTCCCGGCCACGGAATCGACGCCGATGACATCGTCGCTGACCTGTCCATCGGCAAGCGGCAGATGGTGGAAATAGCCCGGGCGTTCATCAACGTCGATGAGCGCCTTGATCTGATCATCCTCGACGAACCCACCTCATCCCTCGACGCGCGGGTCGCCGAGCAGCTGTTGCGCCATGTGCGGCGTTTCGTCGAGGGCGGCGGCAGCATCGTGCTGATCAGCCACATCCTCGGCGAAATGCTCGGCACCTGTGACCGCATCGCGGTGATGCGTGACGGCAGAATCGTTGAAACCCGCGCGGCCCGAGACTTCACCCACGATTCGCTGGTGGAAGTCATGGGCGGCACGGCACGGGAACAAGCGCAGGCGATACAGGATTTCGCCTCCCGACGTGAGCAGGGCAGCCCGCGGGTGCAACAGCGTCCGGCGCGACAAACCGATGAGCGCTCGGTGCAGGCGTTTGCCGGTGAGATCGTCGGGCTGTCCGGGCTGGCCGGGCACGGCCAGAGCCAGTTGCTGACCCAAGTGCTGCGCGACTGCATCAAGCGCGGCACCGGCGCCAGTTTCGTCGCCGGCGACCGCCAGACCGACGGCGTGTTTGCGCTGTGGTCCATCGGCGAAAACATCACCATCGGCTCCCTCAACCAGCTCAAGCGCGGCCTGCTGTTGAACCCCGACGCCGAGCAGGCCATGGCCGATGACTGGATGAAGCGTATGAGCATTCGCACCCCGGACATGGGCAATCCGATCCTGTCGCTGTCCGGCGGCAACCAGCAAAAAGCCTTGTTTGCCCGGGCTCTGGCGTCTGACAGCCAGATAATCCTGATGGACGACCCCATGCGTGGCGTCGACGTTGGCACCAAGCGCGAGGTGTATTCGATTCTGATGGAGGAGGCGGGCCGCGGCCGCACGTTCATCTGGTACACCACCGAACTGGAAGAGCTGACCTATTGCGATCACGTGTATGTCTTCCGCGACGGCCAGACCGTGCTCGACATGCCGCGCAGCGAACTGAGCGAGGAGCGCATCCTGCGCAGCTCCTTCGCCGAGGAAACCCCATGAATGCCCCGCTGAATTCCGTTGCCCGCGCACCCGTCGCGACGCGCAACAACGCCGCGCGCCGTGCCCGCATGCTCCGCGCCGCTTTGCCGGCGGTGTCGCTGGTGGTCTTGCTGGCGACCATTTTCATCATGCAACCCCGGGCCATGAGCTACATGGGCCTGAACCTGATGCTCAACCTGGCGGTGCCGATTGCCCTGGCAACCATCGCGCAGATGCTGATCATCAGCGTCAACGACCTGGATCTGTCCATGGGCAGTTTCATCAGCTTCGTCGCCTGCGTGGCCGTGACGCTGCTCGATCAACACCCGTTCCTCGGCTGGCTGGCGCTGGCCGGGTGCGTCGGTGTGTATGCGCTGCTCGGTGCGTTGATTCACAGCCGCAACCTGCCGTCGATTGTCGTCACCCTGGGCATGTCGTTCATCTGGGTGGGTGGCGCGATTCTGCTGTTGCCGTCACCGGGCGGGACGGCGCCGCAGTGGCTGCAAGCGCTGGTGCGGATCAAGCCACCGCTGATTCCGCTGGCGATTATCGTGTGCATCGTGCTCGGGCTGGCCATGCACTTTTTCCTGATGCGCTCCACCGTCGGGGTGGTGTTGCGTGGCGCCGGCGGCAATCCGCTGGCGATCGCCAAGGCCGGCTGGTCGCTGCTGCGCATCAAAGTGGCGATGTACGCCATGGCCGGGGGTTTCGGCGTGTTGTCGGGGTTGTTTCTGGTGGGGCTGACCACCTCGGCCGACGCCAACGTGGCGTTGCGTTACACCCTGTTGTCCATCGCCGGGGTGATTCTTGGCGGCGGCGAATTCGTCGGCGGGCGGGTGTCGCCCATGGGCGCGGTGCTCGGCGCGCTGACTCTGGTGCTGGCCGGCTCGCTGCTGTCGTTCATCCGCATTTCGCCTGACTGGCAGATCGGTGCCCAGGGCGCGATTCTGATTTTCGTGCTGGCGCTGCGTGCGGCGGTCAATCGTCTGGAGGTACGCCCGCTATGAGCACTTCAACTATTGCAGCGCTGCGCGGCAAGCCATGGCTGTGGTCATTCCTCGCCGCGTTATTGATCTGGGTGGCGACCCTGGTGTTCACCGGCGGGCAGGGCGCAGGCGCTTTACTGTCTGGCGCGCTGGCGTTCTCGACCTTCTTCGCGATCGTCGGCATCGGCCAGATGTTCGTCATCAGCACGGGGCCCGGCAACATCGACCTGTCGATTCCGGCCAACATCGCCCTCAGCGGGGCGCTGGGTATGAAGCTCATGGACGGCCAGGATGCGAACATCTGGCTGGGCGTGATCGGCGTGCTGGGCATTGGTGTGCTGGTGGGCTGCGGCAATTTCGCGTTGATCCGCCTGCTGCGCATTCCGCCCATCATTGCGACGCTGTCGGCCAGCTTCATCCTGCAATCACTGGCCATCGCCTATGGTCGCAGCGTGCGGGTGCCGCCGCCGGACAGTTTCTACACCTTCGCCACCAGCCGCGTGTTCGGCGTGCCGTATCTGGCCCTCGTGGTGATCGCCGTGGCGGTGCTCATGGGCTACGTGCTGACCCGCACCCGCTACGGTCGCTCGGTGCTGGCCATCGGACAAAACGCCCGCGCCGCTGAACTGGCCGGGATTCGGGTTGGCCGCATGCGCTTCGTCACCTACGTGCTCTGTGCGGTGTTCGGCAGCCTCTGCGGCCTAACCCTGGCCGGGTTTTCCGGCGGTGCGTCGCTGGGCATGGGCGAGGAATACCTGCTGGCCTCCATCGCCGTCGTGGTGATCGGCGGCACCTCCGTGGCCGGCGGGTTTTCCAACGTGCCCGGCATCTGGGGCGCGTCGCTGTTCCTTTACCTGCTGGTGAGCATGCTCAACACCTTCGGCGCCAGTGCCGGGGTGCGGCTGATCCTCACCGGCTTGATCATCATCGCGGTGATTACCGCTGTCAGCGGCCGCAAACATGCCCGCGCCTGAATTAAGGATCGAACCTGTGTCCGACGACCTCTACGAGTGCCATGACAAGCGTTTCCACCGCCTGATCCTGCCCAACACCCAGCTCGAACGCCTGTATGACCAGTGCCGCTGGGCCGAAGGGCCGGTGTGGTTCAACGACGGCGGGTATCTGTTGTGGAGCGACATCCCCAACCAGCGCATGTTGCGCTGGACCCCGGAGCAGGGCGTGTCGACGTTCCGCACCCCGTCGAATTTCGCCAACGGCAACACCCGCGATTTATTGGGACGGCTGATCACCTGCGAGCACGGCACCCGCAGCGTGACCCGCACCGAACCGGACGGCTCTATCACTGTGCTGGCCGAGCGCTTTGAAGGCAAACGGCTGAATTCGCCGAATGATGTGGTGGTGCACCGCGACGGCGCCGTGTGGTTCACCGATCCGAGCTACGGCATCCTCACCGATTACGAGGGCTATCAGGCCGACGAAGAGCAGCCGGGCCGCCACGTCTACCGCATCGACCCGGACAGCGGCGAGATCGCCTGCATGGCCAACGACTTCGTGCAGCCCAACGGCCTGGCGTTCTCCCCGGACGGGCAGACCCTGTACATCGCCGATTCCGGTCGCTCCCACGATCCTGACGGCCCCCACCACATCCGCGCGTTCGAGGTCATCAATGGGCGTGAGCTGGGGCAGTCGCGGGTGTTCGCGGTGATTGAGCCGGGCGTGCCGGACGGCATGCGCGTGGATGTGCAGGGCAATATCTGGACCAGCGCCGGCGATGGCGTTCAATGCTTCGCCGCCGACGGCACCTTGCTGGGCAAGATCCGCCTGCCGGAGAAGGTCGCCAACCTGACCTTCGGCGGGCCGCGCCGCAACCGCCTGTTCATCGCCGCGAACACGTCGTTGTACTCGGTGTACGTGGCGGTGGCGGGGGCTCAGGTGCCCTGACTGATGGTTGGATGGCGCGCAGCGTTTTGCGCTGCGCGCCCAGTCCTTAGAGTTTGAAACGACCGACCACGGTGCGCAGTTCGCCGGCCAGCAGCGACAGTTCGTCCGCCGTTACCGCGTTGTCCTCGATGCCTTCCATCAGCATGAACGTGCCGTTGCGGATCTCGGTGACGTTGCGGTTGATGTCCTCGGACACGGCGTGCTGTTGAACGGCAGCGCTGGCAATCTGGGTGTTCATGCCGACGATCGATTCCACGCCTTCGTTGATCGCGTTCAGGCTAGAGGACGTCTGATCGGCCGACGTCAGGCAATCCTGCGCCCGGTCCTTGCCCGCTTTCATCTGCTCTACGGCGGCGCTGGTCGCCAGTTGCAATTGCTGGATGATCCGCTGGATTTCGGCGGTGGAGTTTTGCGTGCGCGAAGCCAGGGTTCTGACTTCATCCGCGACCACGGCAAAGCCACGGCCTTGCTCGCCGGCACGGGCGGCTTCGATGGCGGCGTTGAGGGCCAGCAGGTTGGTCTGGTCGGCGATGTTGCGGATCACTTCAATGACGCCGCCGATCTCCTGGCTGTGCAGCGCGAGCGCCGCGACCTTTTGCGCGCTGAGGTCGACTTCGCCGGCCAGCGCCTCGATGGTCTGGCGGGTCTGCTGCATCACGCCCAGGCCTTTGCCGGACGCCTGACTGGCCTGTTCCGCCGCACGCGCCGCGCCCTCGGTGTTCTGGGCAACGTCGGCGACACTGGCGGTCATTTCGTTGATGGCCGTGGCAACCTGTTCGGTTTCCCCTTGCTGGGCGTTCATCGACACCTTGGCGCGGTCGATGGATACGCTCAGGCGAGTTGCTGCGTCGGACACCGAACTCGAACTGCGCTCGACCTGAGCGAGGGATTCACCGAAGGCCTGGACCATGTGGTTCAAACCGGTGCCGATGTCGGCCATTTCGTCTTTGCCGGCGACGTTGACCCGTGCGGTGAGATCGCCTTGGGCGATGCGGCGGGTGGCGCTCAACATGTCTTCCATGGCCCGACGCATGGCGCTGTAGATCCCGCTGAAGGCATAGATCAGCAGCAGGCCGGCAATGGCGAACATGGCCAGCATGGCGGTGCGTTCGGCCGACTTGTCCTTGACCCGTTGCTCCAGCACGGCGGACAGCGCGGCTTGCAAAGCGTCCTGCGCCTTGTACAGCTCGGCGACCACAGCGTTGCCTTTGGCCGGCAGGCCCTGCATGCCGGTGATGGTGTTTTGCGAGGAGCCGATCAAGGTTTCCAGGTCGGTGCGAAAGCTGTCCAGGCTCGAAAGCCCGCTGCTGACGGGGGACTGGATGCGCTCGGCGAGGGCCGGTTCCTGACGACGCAGCAGATTGAGGCTCTGCAGCAACTCCTGGCGAATCTGGGCTTCTTGCTTGAGCAGCGATTTAATCGTGCCACGGGTGGCGTCTGTCAGCGGCTGGCCTTCATGCAGGCCGCTGGCCAAACCACGCAACTGGCCGACCACGTTGATCTGGCGCGGCAGACGCAGGGTGCTTTGGTCGATCAGGAACAGCGAGGCGTAGTCTTCGTCGAGGACCATTCCGGAGGTGGCGGAGATGAAATAGATGAAATTCAGCGTTTGAGTCATCTGATCGCTCCAGGCGTCAAACAGGGTCGCCTGATCGGCCCCGGTTTTGGTCTGGCTGATCAACCCTTCGGCCCCGGAGCGCAAGCGTTGTACGCGATCTCCGGTTTCAAGCCCCGCACCGAGCTGGCGGTCGGTAGTTTCCAGTTTGGAGTACGCATCCAGCAGTTTGGCCTGGTTGGCGGCGAGGTCAGGCTGGGCTGTTTGATCCCCGCTGAGCAGGCGGTTGGTCAATGCTCGTTGCAGCATCGACAGGCGCAGTACCGGGGTGACATCCATCAGATAGCGCTGGCCGACTTGTTCGGAATGGATGTTATCGATGCTGGTCGTGAGTTGATGCAGCAGGCGCGCGCCGAGCAGGGCCAGCGGCAAAAGCACAATGATGGCCAGCACCGCGAATTTGGCGGGAAAGCGCAGGCGGTTGGTCAGGTACACGGCAGGGGCAAGAATATTCATACGGTTCTCACAGCCCCGGAGTGGGGCGATTGGGTTGTCGTCGGTGAGAATGGTCCTTTTCTCAGGCTTGAGTGGAATTGACGGCGTTTTCGGCGCAAGCCCTAAGGCTGCCCGTTTCGCTCTTGTCCCTCTGTCGGCCCGGATCGTATTAACTTTATAAATAGTTGTACAACATTATATATTTGTACAATTCTGGAACTGAAGCGATTAAGTAGTGTCTTTGTGATATCACTCTATTGCTCTCAGCCGAACTCTCTCTACATGTCCGTGCTCGTTGTTAACGACCTTCCGTCGCGATTCCGTTCTGGCAATAGTGGCCATGAGATATCATTCAACACGTATTTTTGGAATGGAGGGCGCACGCCATGATCGGTTCGCTTGAAATTGAGCAGAAGCGCCTGTCCGCGGTTCACGCTTTGCAATGGCTGGAAACCGCCCATAGTGAGGATTTCGACCGCCTGTGTCGCCTTGCTGCTGCGCACTTTCGCGTGCCGACGGCGCTGGTCTCGCTGGTGGAAAAAGACCGTCAGTGGTTTCCCGGTCGAGTGGGTTTCGAACCCAGCCAGACGCCCATAGAGCAGTCGTTTTGTCGCTACACCATCCAGAACCCCGGGATCATGGTGGTTCAGGACGCCCAACTCGATCCGCGCTTTTCCCACAACCCGCTGGTCACGGCGCCGGGTGGCATTCGTTTCTATGCCGGTGCGCCGTTATGCAACCAGCACGGCGATGTGCTCGGCAGTTTTTGCCTGATCGACCAGGTGCCCCGTACGCTGGAATCCAATGAACTGGCAGCCCTTGAAGATTTCGCTCAGTTGGTCATGGGGCAGGTCGAGCAATGTCAGCTGATGCGCTACCGTCACCCTGTCAGCCGCTTGCCGAATTTGCAGCAGTTCCTGCTCGATACGCAGGGCTTTGCGGTGACCGGGAGCGAGGTGCGATTGATGGTGGTGATCCGCATCCAGCCGGTGGCGAGTGCGGCCGATCTCAGCGTGAGCAGTCATCTGGATGCGCAGCAGTCGCGCTGCGATATGGCCAACTCCCTGCGCCGACGTCTGGATGGTATCGCCGAGCTTTACCATGTCAGCGAACTGGATTTCTGCCTGCAGGTGAGCTGCGACCGGCTTCGCCGGGACGATTTGATTCGCATGCTACTGGCGCTGATTACCGAGCCTTTCCCGCACCAACAGGTGGCGGTGGGGCTGGCGTGCTGTGATGACGGTGAACATTCCGCCTCGACGCTCATGGGCAAAGCGACCCACGCGGCGGGGAGGGCGGTTTATCGACAGGTGCCGTGGGCGGCCTATGACGAAGCCGAGGATTGCGCCCAGCGTCGCGCGCTGACGCTGCTTGGTGAACTCGGCGAATCGCTGATCAGCGGCGACATCTATCTGGAGTACCAGCCACGCTTCAGCCTGCAGGATGGCCGCCTGCTCAGCGTCGAGGCGTTGATTCGCTGGACCCATCCGATGCTGGGCAAGATCTGGCCAAGCGAATTCATTCCGTTGGTCGAGAGCGCCGGCAGGATCAGCACGGTGACGCGCTGGGTGATCGATCGCGCGCTGACCGACCTTAGCGGCTGGATCGACGAAGAGGTGCGCCTGTCCCTCAATCTGTCGCCGCTGGACTTCGCCGACATGGACATCGCCTTGACGCTGCAAAGCGCCTGCGACCAACACGGCGTGCATCCCTCACGGCTGGAAGTCGAGATCACCGAAGGC
The DNA here is from genome assembly GCF_055283955.1 of Pseudomonas sp. HP_12. Classification (NCBI taxonomy): domain Bacteria; kingdom Pseudomonadati; phylum Pseudomonadota; class Gammaproteobacteria; order Pseudomonadales; family Pseudomonadaceae; genus Pseudomonas; species Pseudomonas sp. HP_12. Next base: position 15,173 of record NZ_JBTOQG010000031.1, on the reverse strand, counting down.
GAGTGGATCCGTGCCGACAAACGCGTCATCGCGCAGCTCACCCGAATCCGCGAGCTGGGCGTTGACGTGGCCATCGATGATTTCGGCGCAGGCTACAGTAACTTTGCCTACCTGCATGAGATTCCGGCCAACATCCTCAAGCTGGACAAATCCCTGGTCACCGACCTTGAGAGCAACCCGCGCAACCGCATCATCGCTCGATCCGTGCTGCACCTGGCCGGCGAGTTGGGCTATCGCACCGTGGCGGAAGGTGTCGAGACGTTCCGTTGCATGAGCCTGGTGAGGGATTTCGGCTGCGAGGAGGCCCAAGGGTATTTCCTGAGCCGGCCGCTTAAGCTGCAGCAGCTCAAACAGCAGTGCGAGAACATTGCGCTGACGTTCACGCCTGAACCGTCGAACGCGCAGGTTTATGCGGATCTGACTGATGCGGATCAGGTGATAGAAGCGGCGTGACGCCTGACGCCTTCCCGGCTAAAGCCGGTCCTACGGTCGAGGTCCTCGCTGGATGCACGCGCTGCTTTTAGTGGGACCGGCTTCAGCCGGGAGGAGGCAATTACATCCTCTGCATCTTCAGCGGCAGAGACGCTGCCTTCGCGAGCAAGCTCGCCCCCACCTGTTCATCATCGACCCGTGATCTCGGCCACGCTGAAGAACCTGTGGGAGTGAGCCTGCTCACGAATAGGCTTATTCCTGGCTAAAGCCAGTCCGACTCGCTAGACGCGATTACTCGCCCGATACCGGCGTCGGCTGGATGATTTCGACCCAGTAACCATCCGGGTCCTTGATGAAGGCCAGGCTTTTCATGCGGCCGTCGGTCAGGCGTTTCTGGAAATCCACGCCCAGTTCTTCGAAGCGCGCGCAGGCAGCCTTCACATCCGGCACCGAGATGCAGATGTGACCGAAGCCGCGCGGGTCGGTGTTGCCGTTGTGGTAGGAAAACGCAGGGTCTTTTTCGGTGCCGTGGTTGTGGGTCAGTTCGAGCACGCCGGGGATGCCTTTCATCCAGACGTTGCGCGCAGCATCGTCCTGCGGAATCTGCGCTTTATCCACCAGCGCCAGGAAGTACAGGCTGAATTCCGCTTCCGGGAAGTCGCGCTTTTCCACCAGGCTGAAACCCAGCACGCGGGTGTAGAAGTCCAGGGACGCGGTGGCGTCCTTGACGCGCAACATGGTGTGGTTGAACACGAATTGTGCGGTCGAGGCGTCCGGGGTGGCCGTGACGCCGGGGAAGGTGTTCAGGTCGTGCAGACTCATGGTTGTCTCCGGGTTAACGCTAAAAAGTTGCGTAATGATACGGGCTCATGGCCGATGCGCCAAACCGAAGGCGCATAAAGCGCGGCTTTCGACTTGTAGGCGATGGATGACCGGCTCACACTTCGCGGCTCGACCTTCAGGTACCGCCCATGCATCTCTCATTGCGCCCATGCGCCCGCGTTGCTTTCTGTTTCGTGCTGATGATTCCGGGCGTCGCGTCGTCGGCTGACGCCATGATCATCTGGCCCGAGGGCTGGGAAGTGGAAGCCCTGCCCCAACCGCCGGCGAGCGAGGGTCAGCCCGCCGTGCAAATACGACAGCGTGCGGTTAAAAACGATCAGAACGGTGATCCGGCCATGGTGGTCGAGCTGACCCAGACGCAGCTGCAGCCCGGTCACTCGGTCAACGTGCAGAGCGTTCTGCTGGAAATGCGCAAGGCGGTGCAGGTCAATTTTGCGCGCGGTGGCTTCCAAAGCGTTTGCACGCACATGAAGGACAGCACGCTGAGCGACATCCCCGCCATGGAGACCACGTGCACGATTACCCAGAACGGCAATCACGTCATGACCCAGACGCTGGTGGCGGCGGCCAGTCCGCAGTTGGCGTGGTCGTTGTCGTATGCCGGTTCGGCGGAAGGCTACGCAGCCCATAAAAACGAAGTGTTGCAGATCAGGAATGGCCTGCGCCTGGGATCGGCGCCTTAGGTCGAGGCGGGGGTTTACACAAATCACGGGCATAAAGAAGCCCGCCGAAGCGGGCATTGGGGCACTAATCCTTTAGTAGCCTCCATCCTGTACAAGCCGGTGTGAAAAAAATGTGAAGCTTGCGAGCCGTTGGGCCGCAGAAGAGAAATTTATCTGTTGATGCATGAAGGCTCATAGCCAGCTTCGCCGCGCACACTGGCCATACTTAGTGGAATTAACAAGCGGAAAATCATCGGCAATTGAGCATGCTATAAGCCTGCCGCCTATTGAAAGCGATATATCACACTAATACGAATCTGTTCAGCTAATTGTCAGGTTGAATATTCAACGCTGGTGCTACACCAGCACTCATTATCTAAACTGCCTAAGACTTCGCTCGCAATCATCCGCGTTTAAAGCACTTGTATCACTGCGACATCCCTACACTTTCAGAGAAGCCCTGCGAGCAGAGCTTCTTCTCGACACTGCAAGGGATACAGGACTAGCGGCCGCGCAACCAGGAATCAACGGTTTCGGCACCGTATTGTATTTTCCAGTTTTTCAAACCGCGATGGTTGCCGCCTTTGGTCTCGATGACTTCACCGGTGTGCGGGTTTTGATAGACTTTGACGACCCGCGGGCGGCGGCGTTTCGGGGCCGCTGGCGCGAGGGTGGAAGCACCGGTGTGAGGGTCGAGGATCGCGATGATGTCGCGCAAGGTCTTGTCATACGTGCTCATCAGGGCCTGCAGCTGCTGCTCGAACTCGATTTCCTTCTTCAGTCCGGCGTCGTTCTTCAGATACTCCAGCTGGGCCAGCTGCTCCTGAAGGGCTTTTTCTGCTGCGCGAAATTCGGCAAGTCTGGACAAAATGATACTCCGGCAATTAATGGCTGTTGTCAGCTCAATGCAAGCAACAATGCGAGTAACAAGGACGCGCATCTGGGTCTGCTGCTGTTGGTTTCACCACTTTCTACCGTGTCCTTGACATCAGGATCAGCCGTCGACACTAACTTCATGAGCATGAAGGTGGGTATCAATACGGGGTAGTTCAGTTGCGGCGCGAGTAAATAATGCACGTTTTTTACGCGTTGTAAAATAGGGGGTGACTAATTGTTAAGTGAAAGATCCCGGCGACGATAAGCCGGTCTGACAAAAAAACAATAATAGTCGCAAACCGTTGTAAGTCATTTCTTATACTTTAGCGCTATCGGAAACTATGCCGTCCTAGAGCCCTTGCTGCAGCGCCGGATCGTCGGCGTTGAGCTGCTCCAGTTCAGCCAGCAGCACCTGCACTTTTTGCAGCTGCCCGGCCTCGGTCCAGTAGCGAATCAGCAGAATCCTCGCGCGACGGTCGGCGGGTGCGCGCTGAAGAATGTCCTCCAGCTGACGCTGCGCGGCTTCGAGCTGATCCAGATCGTGAAGCGCGACGGCGAGGTCGTAGCGGTAACCGGTGTTGTCCGGTTCCAGTTCAATGGCTCGGGTCAGCGGGAGCAGGGCGTATTCATTTTGTTTATGACGCAGCAGCCATTGGCCGAGCGCGTGTTGCGCCAGGGACGACTGGGGCTGTTTCTCCAGCCACTGGGCAAGCAACTGGCGCGAGCGATCGGCCTGGCCCTGGCGGTCGAGCACCTGCACCAGCGCCAGCCCGGTCTCGAGGTTGTCCGGTTCCAGTTTTGCGGCCAGTTCCAGCGCATCGATCGCCTTTTGCGGGGTGCCGTTGTTGAGGTAGAGCTGCGCGAGCGCGAGCTGACGTTGCCCGCTCGGCGGCTGGGCACTCAATGCCTGCTCATACTGTTGAGCCGCCTCCTGCAACGCCCCGTAATACAGGCCCAATTCATCCGGGCCCAACGGCAGCAAGGCGCGCACCGCACTGAAGCGCACCTCATCGTCGCCATCGTCCAGCAGCGGGCCGATCAGCGTGCTGCGTTGTTCCTCCGGCAGCATGGCCGACACCGTCTGGATGGCCGCCTGCTGAACCAGCGGCGCGGGGCGCTTGAGATCGCCGCGCAGAATTTTCAGCGCCTGGGGCCCCGGGTAATTAACCAGCTCGGCGAGTAGACCGGCACGGCGAATATCGGACAGGTCGGTGCGACTGAATTGCTGATACAGCACACGCGCGGCGCCGGGCTTGCCGCCATGGGCCTGCTCCAGTGCTTCGGCGTAGCTGTGATTGACCTGCGGTGCGGCTGGAGGCGCGTGCCAGTTTCGCACCAGCATCGCCATGGCGATGATCAGCAGCAACAGCGCCAGCGCAATTGCCACCTGCCAGCGACGTCGAGCCTTGAGCTGGGCGGGTGTGCGCCGGGAAGACGATTCAGACATATCGGTTTCCGTGTTTGCGTGTGCAGCAGCTTCGGGGAGAGACCGCCGAGTGTCAAACGCTGTGGGGATGGATTCGGCCCCTGGGCGCTCGCAGGAGATTTCTTCAGTCCAGAAAAAAGCCCCGAACCTTGTGGGTCCGAGGCTGTTTCAGGGCGGCAGATCAGGGCTACAGAACGGCCGCCGGTTGAGCGATCCCGCTGTTCAACCTGTGACGTCAGGCATTCGGCTGCCAGCCACCGCCAAGGGCTTTGTAGATGGCAACGATGCCGCGGTACAGATCGATTTCAGCCAGGGCCTGGCTGTCTTCGGCGGCCAGACGTTCGCGTTCGGCGTCCAGCAGGACGAGGAAGTCCGCCGTGCCTTCGCGGTACTGGATGTTCGCCAGATTCGCTGCCGAACGGCTGGCTTCACTCTGCCGTACCAACGACACCAGACGCTGCTGACGCTTGTCGTAGTCGCTGAACGCGTTTTCGGTTTCCTCCAGGGCCAACAGCACTTGCTGCTCGTAGTTGGCCAGCGCGCCTTCGGCATCGGCGTTAGCGCCACGAATCCGCGCCCTCACGCTGCCCAGGTCAAACGCCGCCCAGGTGATGCTCGGGCCGAGGCCCCACGCCTGAGCCGCTCCGGAACCGATCTGCGAACCACGGCTGGCCGTGAAACCCAGGAAACCGCTCAACCTGACCCGTGGGAACAGGTCGGCGGTCTGCACGCCGATTCGCGCGGTCTGCGCCGCCAGTTGCCGCTCGGCACTGCGCACGTCCGGACGGTTTTCCAGCAGTTTGGTCGGATCACCGATCGGCAGGGCCTTGGAAATCGCCGGCAGTTTGGCCGGGGCGAGGGTCACGGTCATGGCGTCCGGACGTTCGCCGAGCAGGGTGGCGATGCGGTTGCGTTCGCGCACCTGCTCCGCCTGAAGCTGCGGAATGGTGGCTTCCACCGCCGCCAGACGCGCGTCGGAACGGACCACGTCGAGTTCATTGCCCACGCCTTCGTCGCGCAGCTGGGCGGTCACCCGGCGAGAGTCCTGCTGGTTTTTCAGGTTGTCCCGGGCAATGTTCTCGCGCAATTGGGCGCCACGCAACTGACCGTAAGCGTCGACCAGTTCGGCGATCATCGTTACCTGCAGCTGATAGAGGTTGGCCTCGGCAGCTTGTTGATCGGCGTCACTGGCTTCCAGCTCGCGCTGGATGCGGCCGAACAGGTCCAGCTCCCAGGCCATGTCCAGGCCCAGGTCGTAACGTTCCTGATTGACCCGGTGCTCGGTTTCACCCGGCACCTGAGCGCGGCCGACCTGGCTGCTGGCGCGACTGGTCACCACCGGCATGGCGTCATTGCTGATGTCGTCCCGGATCGCACGGGACGCTTTCAGACGGGCGAAGGCGACGCGCAACTCGCGGTTACCCTGCAGCGATTCGGCGACCAGTTTGTTCAGGGTCGGGTCGTCGAACTGCTGCCACCAGACGGTCTCGATGTGGCTGCGGTCATAGGCCCGCTGGGTGGCGGCCTGAATGTTGGCCGCCGCGGTTTCCGGCTTCTTGTAGTCCGGGCCGACGGCACAGGCCGCCAGCGCCAGCACCAGCAGGCTCGGCAGAAAGAGTTTTGCAGCCTTCATCAATGAGCCTCCGCAGCGTTGTTCTGGATGCGTTGCGCCTTGGCGGCCTTGCGAGCCTCTTTGCGTCCAACGTAGTTACGAATCAGTACATAGAACACCGGCGTCAACAGCAGACCGAAGAAGGTCACGCCGAGCATCCCGGAGAACACCGCCACGCCCATGGCATGACGCATTTCGGCACCGGCGCCGCTGGACAGCACCAGCGGAACCACGCCCATGATGAACGCGAAGGAGGTCATCAGGATCGGCCGCAGACGCAGACGGCAGGCTTCAAGCACAGCTTCCAGCGGGGTCTTGCCCTTGTCCTGCTCATCCTTGGCGAACTCGACGATCAGAATGGCGTTCTTGCACGCCAGGCCTACCAGTACGATCAGGCCGATCTGGGTGAAGATGTTGTTGTCGCTCCCGGCAATGATCACACCGGCAATGGCCGACAGCAGGGTCATCGGTACGATCAGGATCACCGCCAGCGGCAGGCTCCAGCTTTCATACAGCGCAGCCAGTACCAGGAACGCCAGCAGCACGCAGAGCGGGAAGACCAGCAGTGCCGTGTTGCCCGACAGGATCTGTTGGTAGGTCAGGTCGGTCCACTCGTAGGTCATGCCGTTGGGCAGTTCTTCCTTGAGCAGTTTTTCCATCGCCGCCTGCGCCTGACCCGAGCTGAAACCCGGACCAGCCGCGCCGTTGATCTCGGCGGTGATGAAGCCGTTGTAGTGCATGACGCGGTCCGGTCCCGAGGTGTTGGTGACTTTCAGCAGCGTCGCCAGCGGGATCATCTCGCCGCGGTTGTTGCGCACTTTCAACTGACCGATCTGTTCAGCGTCCTGACGGAACTGCTGCTCGGCCTGCACGTTGACCTGATAGGTCCGGCCGAAACGGTTGAAGTCGTTGGCGTAAAGCGAACCCAGGTAAACCTGCAGGGTGTCGAAGATGTCGCTGATCGGCACACCGAGGGTCTTGGCTTTTTCGCGGTCGATGGCGGCATCGACCTGGGGCACGTTCACCGTGTAGCTGGTGAACAGCGCAGCCAGTTCCGGCACGCTGCGGCTCTTGCCGATGATGTTCATCGTCTCTTTGTACAGCTCGTCGTAACCCAGGTTGCCACGGTCTTCGATCTGCAGACGGAAACCGCCGATCGTGCCCAGCCCCTGTACCGGCGGCGGCGGGAAGATCGCCATGTAGGCTTCCTGAATGCCCGCATATTTGCCGTTGAGGGCACCGGCGATGGCACCGGCTGACTCGTCGGCCGCCTTGCGTTCTTCGAACGGCTTGAGCGTGACGAAGACGATGCCGGAGTTCGGGCTGTTGGTGAAACCGTTGATCGACAGGCCCGGGAAGGCCACGGCGCTTTCAACGCCCGGTTGCTTCAGCGCGATGTCGGACATGCGCTTGATCACGTCTTCGGTGCGGTCCAGGCTCGCGGCGTCCGGCAATTGCGCGAAGGCCACCAGGTACTGTTTATCCTGGGCCGGGACGAAACCGGTCGGCGTGGTGGAGAAACCCAGCCAGGTCATGACGATCAGGCCGGCGTACACCACCAGTGCCACCCCGCTGACGCGAATCACCCGACCCACCGTGCTCACATAACCGTTACTGGCCTTGACGAAGAACCGGTTGAACGGTCGGAACAGCCAGGCGCCGAACAGTTTGTCGAGGAAGCGCGAGAAGCCATCCTTCGGCGCGTCGTGAGCGCGCAGCAATACGGCAGCCAGCGCGGGCGACAGGGTCAGGGAGTTGAAGGCCGAGATCACCGTCGAGATGGCGATGGTCAACGCAAACTGTTTATAGAATTGCCCGGTCAGCCCGGAGATGAACGCCGCCGGGATGAACACCGCACACAGCACCAGCGCCGTTGCGATGATCGGGCCGGTCACTTCGCGCATGGCGATCTGTGTGGCTTCCATCGGCTGATGGCCAAGCTCGATGTTCCGCTCGACGTTCTCCACCACCACGATGGCGTCGTCCACGACGATGCCGATGGCCAGTACCAGTCCGAACAGCGACAGCGCGTTGAGGGAGAAGCCGAACAGGTGCATGACCGCAAAAGTACCGATCAGCGACACCGGCACGGCGGCCAGCGGGATGATCGACGCACGCCAGGTCTGCAGGAACAGGATCACCACGAGTACGACGAGGATCAGCGCTTCGAACAGGGTGTGAACCACTGCTTCGATGGAGCCGCGCACGAAGATCGTCGGGTCATAGACGATGCTGTAGTCCATGCCTTCCGGGAAGCTCTTCTTCAGCAGGTCCATTTCGCCGCGCACTTCGTTGGAAATGTCGATGGCGTTGGAGCCTGGCCGCTGGAAGATCGGGATCGCGACCGCTGGCTGATTGTTCAGCAACGAACGCAGGGCGTACTGGCTGGAGCCCAGCTCGACGCGGGCGATGTCTTTGACCCGTGTGATTTCGCCGTTGTCGCCGGCGCGAACGATGATGTTTTCGAACTCTTCTTCGGTAACCAGACGGCCCTGGGTGTTGATCGACATCTGGAAGCTGGTGGCGCTCGGGGAGGGCGGTGCGCCCAGTTGACCGGCGGCGACCTGGCGGTTCTGTTCGCGAATGGCGTTGACTACGTCGGTCGCGGTGATGTTGCGCGACGCAGTCTTGTTCGGATCCAGCCAGACCCGCAGCGAGTAGTCGCCCATGCCGAACAGCTGCACGTCGCCGACACCGTTCAGGCGCGCCAGCTCATCCTTGATGTTGAGGACCGCGTAGTTCGACAGATACAGCATGTCGTAGCGCTGATCCGGCGAGGTCAAGTGGACCACCATCGTCAGGTCAGGCGACGCTTTGTCGACGGTGATACCGATGCGCGTCACTTCTTCCGGCAGCTTCGGCTCGGTCCGGGTGACCCGGTTCTGCACCTGCACCTGCGCGGTGTCGAGGTTGGTCCCCAGCGCGAAGGTGATGGTCAGGGTCAGCTTGCCGTCAGCGGTGGCCTGGGAGGACATGTAGAGCATGCCTTCCACGCCAGTGATCGCCTGTTCCAGTGGCGCGGCGACGGTTTCGCCGATCACTTTCGGGTTGGCACCGGGGAAGTTGGCGCGCACGACAACGGTCGGCGGCACGACTTCCGGGTATTCACTGATCGGCAGCTGGAACAGCGAGATCGCGCCGGCGATCAGGATCAGCAGCGAGAGCACCGCCGCGAAGATCGGTCGCGTGATAAAGAACTTGGAGAAATTCATCGTGTGTGTCCCTTAACCGCGTGGCGTGGCGGAAGCAGCCACCTTGGCGTCCAGCTTCGGCTGGGCCTTGGGTGTGTTGCTGGCTTCGAGCGCCTGGCGTTGTTGTTGCAGTGCGGTGAGTGTTTCGGCGCTGGCCATCGGCGTGTCTTGCGGGTCAACCGGCGACCCCGGACGCACGCGCTGCAGACCGGTGACGACGATGCGGTCGTCTTTGCCCAGGCCGCTGCGCACGATGCGCAAGCCCTCAAGCTTCGGCCCCAGCTCGACGCTGCGGTAGATCGCCTTGTTGTCCTTGTCGACCACCAGCACGAATTTCTTGCCCAGGTCGGTGCCGACCGCTTCGTCCTTGATCAGCATGGCCGAGTAGGTGCCGCTGCCGACCAGCTTCAGGCGTGCGTACAGGCCCGGGGTGTATTCGCCCTTGCTGTTGTCGAACACGGCGCGGCCACGGATGGTGCCGGTGCGCGGATTGACCTGGTTATCGACGAAGTTCATCTGACCCAGGTGCGGGTTTTCCGCCTCGTTGGACAGGCCCATGTACACCGGCGTGGTCGCGCCGCGCTTGCCGTCGCGGGCCAGCTGGTTGTACTTGAGGAACACGCGCTCGTCGGCGTCGAAGTAGGCGTAGACCTTGTCGGTCGAGACCAGGCTGGTGAGGATGGTCTGGTCGGCCGTGACGATGTTGCCGGCGGTGATTTCGGCGCGGCTCACCCGGCCGGTGATCGGCGCAGTGACGCGGGTGAAGCTCAGGTTCAGGCGCGCCAGATCAAGCTGTGCCTGGATAGCGGCAACGGCCGCTTTGGATTCCTGGGCGGTGGTGGTGCGCGAATCGGCGAGTTCGGCGGAGATCGCGTTGTTGGTGCGCAGGCGTTCGCCACGCTGGGCTTCATTGGTGCTGCGCTGGGCAGCGGCCTTGGACTGCTGCAGTTGCGCTTCCAGACGATGCACTTCCGCTTCGAACGGGCGCGGGTCGATCTGGAACAGCAGGTCGCCTTTTTTGACCAGCTCGCCGTCAGTGAAAGCCACCGAATCGATCTGGCCTGAAACACGCGGGCGCACCTGAACGGTTTCCGGCGATTCGAGGCGGGCGGTGACTTCGTCCCACTCGTTGACCGGTTGCTCGATCACCTTGGCCACGTTGACCTTCGCCGCCGCCGGCGCAACGGTCGCTTCAGGCGTCCGGCCGCACGCGCTGATGACCACAAGGGTCAACGCGGCGAGGGGATAGCGCAAAGGAGTTAAAGACTGAAGCATGGGAGAATCCGCCGATGTTATTGAGATGGGCGGATAATGTTCTCGGGGGTGTTATTGCACGAATCGAATGACGCGAAGGTAACTATCAGTCGTAATGATGTTCGGCGTAATAAAAGGTCTGCAATCGATTTGTCGCACCGTCCTGATGCGCTTCAATATAAATCCATTATCTTGGGTCTTATGTGCGTTAAACCAAGATAAGCCCCATTTAAATGGATTTATGTATGTTGAGCTTGAGGGTGGTCTGACTCATACTTGCTCGCGTCACAGGCACACAGGCCACTCACGCTCATGTTGGATTTAAGCTTCAGCAAGCCCGATGAAATCGTCGATCGCCTCTGCGCCCGGTTACGCGCCGAGCGCCTTGCGCTGCAGATGACCCAGGCCGACGTCGCCAGCCGCGCCGGCGTAGGCGTCAATACCGTTTCAAATCTCGAAGCCGGGCGCAATGTCAGCTTCGAAAATCTGGTCCGCGTGGCCATGGTCCTCGGCCGAACCAAGGAGCTGGAAGGGCTGTTCATGCCCAGGCTCGACAGCCTGGATGACATTCGCCGCTACGAGGCCGCTGCCGAGCGCCAACGTATAAGGAAGTCGGGCGATGCTTGAGCAGGTCGAGGTGTATTACAACGGCTGGGACGAGCGCTGGCTGTGGGGTACGTTAGTGTCGACGACGGCCATCACCGGGCGTCCGCAGATTGTTTTCGAGTACAGCGACGAGGCCCGGTCCAGGGGCCTGGAACTGTCGGGTTACACGCTGCCGCTGGAGGGTCCGCGCCTGCGCCGTGGCTTCGCCGCCCACCAACTCGGTCTGCCGGGGCCGGTCTACGACGCGTTGCCGGATGGTTGGGGGATGCTGCTGATGGACCGCTTGTTCAGGCGTCGTCAGCTCAATGCGGCGCGCATCGGACCGCTGGAGCGGCTGGCCTACATCGGGAATACGGCCATGGGTGCAATGTCATTCGAGCCTGTCGCGCCCGAGGGACTGGAGCCCCAGGCCCATGTGCCCATCGAGTTGCTGGCCGCCGAGATTCAGGAAGTGGTCCAGGGTGACGGCGGAGAATTCCTGCACACGCTGATGCGGGTCGGCGGCTCGCCCCAGGGGACGCGACCCAAGGCGCTGGTCTACCGCGATCCCGAAACAGGCGCCTTCACCACCGCCGCGACACCGGGTTTCGAAGCCTGGCTGATCAAGTTTCCGGCCAAAGGCGAACACGCTGAGGTCTGCGCTATCGAGATGGTCTATGCCCAGTGCCTGCGTCTGTGTGGCATCAAGACGCCTGACACTCAGCATTTCATCTTGCCCGATGGCCTGGCGGCGTTCGCCAGCCGACGCTTCGACCGGATCCAGGGCAAGCGAGTGCCGATGCAAAGCCTCGCCGCGTTCACCGGCGCGGACTACACCTCGCCGGGATCGCTGGACTACGTCAACTTCCTGCGCGCGACGCAACTCTGCACCAACGACGTCCGCGAGAAAACCATCGCCTTCGAGCGTGCCGTGTTCAATGTCGCGTTCAACAACCGCGACGATCATCCGAAGAACTTTGCCTACCTCATGTCGGCGTCCGGCAGCTGGACATTGGCGCCGGCCTACGACGTGACCTTTTGCGAGGGGCCGGGGGGATATCACCAGATGGACGTGCTGGGTGAGGCGCTGTCGATTGACCGTAAAGCGATGCTCCGGCTCGCCGAAGAGGCCGAGGTGTCAGCGGAGAAAGCGGGCGGGATGATTGACGGGATTTGTGATGTTGCGACTCAGTTCGCCGCGATCGCCGAACAGACCCGCCCGGGGCTTATCACGCCGGAAACCCTGGCGATGCTTCAGGCACGGATTGATGAAAACGTCGCGTTATTGCGCGGATAAATAGTCCACTCGACATCAGCTTTCCGGTGTGATGTCTGACGCTTTCCCGGCTGAAGCCGGTCCCACTGGGATGCACGGTGCTTTTAGTGGGACCGGCTTCAGCCGGGAAGAGGCCGGCATGAACACCCTCACGTTTGCAGCGTGACCAGTGATGCATTCCCGGCATAAGCCCGTCCTGCCAGGTAGGCCCTTTAAGAGCCGGTCACGAGCGCGTGGCCGCCACAATCAGCAGCATCGGCCGGTGAATTTCGTCAGCCAGGGCGGGGCGGTCGATGAGGTCCTGGGCCGAAGGTCCCCATTCGTTGACATGGTTGAGGGTAAATCCGCTGGCGATGAGCAGGTTGAGCAGCGTGCCCATTGTGCGGTGTTGTTTGATGACCCCGGGACTCAGCCAGTCAGTGCTTCGCGGGCCTTCCACCTGGTAATGATCCACCGGCCAGACTTTGCGGCCCTGGGAGTCGACGACCCACTGCGGCTGCAAGGACGCCATGAACACCGGGTGCTCGATGGAAAACACCAGACGGCCACCGGGGATCAATGCGTCATGGATGCGGCGCAGCAACGCGCCCAGGTCAACAATGTAATGAAACGCCAGCGAGCTGAACGCCAGGCTGAAACGCGCCAATGGGAGCTGCACATGCTCCAGGTCTTCCCGCCGGTAACTGATGCGTTCATGGTGGCCTGCTTCAATGGCCCGCTGCAGCATCATTTCCGAGAGGTCCAGGCCGAGCACGCTGCTGGCACCGTGCTCGGCTGCCCAGCGCGAAAACCAGCCGTAGCCGCAGCCCAGATCCAGCACGTCGTGGTCTTGCAGATCAGGGAGCAGCGCGCGTAATGCCGGCCATTCCGGCGCGCCGGCCAAGCCTTCGATGGAGCGAGACAGCTGGCTGTAGCCCTCAAAGAAATCCGGGTTGTCGTAAATGTTCTGCGCCATATTTTCCTCACCTGTCCATTGCTCACATTCAACACGCCGGCAGCCGTCGACGCCATCCCCCTGATACACCGTCACGTCCGGCCGATTTTGCCACTCTAGCCGGGAACGACTATTCAACAGCGGTTAAACAGTCTGTGGCTGGGCAGACAGACTCGCATATCCGGCGCCGCTATGGCCCGGTATTAAATGACCTTTTTCCAAGGCCTCACCCGAAGATTAGCCGTGGCATGTTCGCTGCATTGCACAGAGGGAACACGCGGTATCAAAGGTCCGCAAAACGAGGCAAGCGCCGGATGAGCAGCGTATGAATAAAGGAGTCAGCGCAGTGCCCAAGCAACTGCATGTCAATCTGTTCGAAATGAACTGCGTCAGCCACATCGTCCACGGTTTATGGGTGCACCCGGACAACAACCGGCATCGCTTCAATGATCTGGACTACTGGACGGAGCTCGCTCAGTTGCTGGAATACGGCACCTTCGACGGGGTGTTTCTGGCGGACGTGATCGGCACGTACGATGCGTTTCGTGACGGTCCGGAAACGGCGTTGCGCGAAGCCATGCAGATCCCCAGCAACGACCCGCTGCTGGTGATTCCGGCCATGGCCGCCGTGACCAAAAACCTCGGATTCGGTGCGACGTTTTCCACCACCTACGAGCCGCCATTCGCCTTCGCCCGGCGCATGAGCACCCTCGACCATCTGACCAAGGGGCGGGTGGGCTGGAACATCGTCACCTCCTACCTGCCCAATGCCGCGCGCAACTTCGGCCACGACACGGAAGTGGTTCACGACCACCGCTACGAGATCGCCGACGAGTACCTGGACGTGCTGTACAAACTCTGGGAGGGCTCCTGGGACGACGACTCGGTGATCCAGGACCGTGAGCGGCGGATCTACACCGACCCGAGCAAAGTGCGCTACATCGATCACGTCGGGGAGCATTTCAAAGTCGCCGGCCCGCATCTCTGTCAGCCGTCGCGACAGCGCACACCGGTGCTGTACCAGGCCACCGGTTCGCCAGCAGGCATGGAGTTCGCCGGGCGGCATGCTGAAGTGGTGTTCACCGGCGGCATGGACACGGCGGCGGTGCGCGGGAATATCGAGGCCATGCGCCAAAAAGCCCTTGCTCACGAGCGTGATCCCGCCGGCCTGAAATTCATCGTCATGGCCGGCGTAATCGTGGGCCGCACCGATGCGGAGGTCAGCCAGAAGCTCGACGACTACCGCACATTAATGAGCGTCGAGGCGTCACTGGCCCATGCACAAATGGCAGTGGACCTCACCGCGTACCCGCGCGACACGCTGATCAGCGAGCTGATCGAACGCGAGGTCAAAGGCTGGCAAAGCCTATCCCGCTTCAAACCCCACCTGCGGGTGGGTGACGTACTCGGTCAGCTGGAAGGTTTCAACCGCGAACGCTTCTTTGTGGCTGGCACACCGACGGTGGTCGCTGACGAAATCGAAAAATGGCTCGACGTCGATGGCATCGACGGCATCAACTTGCGCCAGTACCTGTCCTTTGAAACGGCCCGCGACTTCATCGAACTGGTCATCCCGGAATTGCGCCGCCGGGGTCGTTTCCGTGAGTCCTACACCGAAGGCGAAACCCTGCGCGAACGCCTCTTCGGCGCGGGGCAGTCACGCCTGCCCAACGACCACTTCGGCGCCCGCTACCGCGACCCGGCCGCATTGAGTCACCCGGCGAAGCCGTTGCGGTTTCCGGGGTGACCGTTCCATGCGCGACCCGAGTGAATCGGATACCGCATTCGCGAGCAAGCTCGCTCCCACAAAAGCAGCGCTGCGTCCCGAAAAATACCGGCGCCTGAACTGGCCTCTTCCTGGCTAAAGCCAGTCCTACAAAAGCACGCGTACAGTCAGTGGGACCGGCTTCAGCCGGGAAGCCGTTGATCTGCTTTTGATCTGCGTACACAAAAAGTCCAAGCGACGCCAATCGCGACTTGGGTGCAGGCCGAACGCAGACGACGCGCAGTGGGCCGAGCCGCATGGATGCGGCGAGAGCGCCGTCAGGACATGGATGTCCGTTCGGCGCGGGCCCACGGAGC
>NZ_JBTOQG010000030.1:0-30245 GCF_055283955.1 Pseudomonas sp. HP_12 | reverse complement strand
ATCAATTTGCGATTCTGTACGGAGATCGATTTATCAGGCCGACCTGGTAAAAGCACGGCCTGCCTAACGGCAGGCCGCTACCAGCCCGCACACAAAAAATCTGACAGTCCCGATGGTGCGACTTTCGACTTTTCCAAGTAACTCGCCGAAGGCGAAACCGAGGCCGTTAGGCCGACGCCCTTGATCTTGATCTGAAAAGACAGCTAAACAAGCCGCTCTTGGACCAACGCATTGCGAACAACCACCAGCATCGACTCAATATTCTGATCCCAATCCACCGTCCCGCTGATCCGCACACACTGCTGATGCAACCCCCGTACACTGAACAACTCCCCCGGCGCCACCACAATCCGCTGCTCCAGCAACCGATTGAACACCCGCGCCGTATCCACCCGATGCACACTCTCCAGCCAGAGCGAAGCACCACCCCGAGGACGCACAAACGCCACCTCATCCCCCAGATACGCCTCCACCCCGCTTGCCAACTCACCGACCCGCTGCTCAAGACAGCCACGCAACTCCCGCATGTGCCGATCAAGCTTCCCCGACGCATACAACCGCGCAATCGCCTTCTGCCGAACCGGCGGCAAACGGAACGAACGCAACACCCACTGCTGATGCAACAGCGCCCGCGAATGCCGGCTCAACAAATACCCGAACGGCGCCTCCAACCCGATCATCTTGTCAAACGCACCCACCACCAGCAGCCGCTCCGGATCAATCAAATCCCGGAACGGCGAACGGTCCTCCTCGAAACACAGGGCCCCATGGGTATCGTTCTCCAGCACCCACAACCCATGCAGATTCAACACCTCCGCCAACCGCGCCCGTTGGACGGAAGGCATCAATTGCCCGCGAATCGGGTCCATCTGCGAGGACACAACCGCCATCTTCACCGCTTCCCGCTGGATCACCGCGCCCAGCTCATCGACGTCGATTGCCCCTTGCGCGTCGGTGCAGATTTCAATCACCCGAATCCCGTAGGCCTGCAGCGTGCGCAGGATGCTCCAGCCGCACGGCGACTCCACCAGCACGGCGCCGTCGCGCAGCTGCAGCGCTTCAATCACCGTCTTCAGCACGCCGGTCTTGTCCGGCCCGATGAACACGTTGTCCGGGTGCCAGCAATGCTCGGTGGACGAGGTGTAGTGGCCGGCCAGCGCCGTGCGCAACTCGACATCACCGAAGGGCTGAAAACGCGGGTCGGGCTGGCAGGGATAGTGACGCATGAGGTCGCGCTCAACGCTCAACAACGCGCCGTGAAGCGACAGCAACAGCGTCGGCTCGTCGGCGCCGAAGACGAACATGTCCGGGCGCCGGGCGCTGGCATGAAAACGCGTGAAGACGTCATCGCCTTCCAGCGGCATGTCGTTGCAGGGGTTGGGCAGCGCGAAATAACCGGACTTGGGCACGGCGCAGATGCGCCCTTCTTTTTCGAGCAGGCTATAGGCGTTTTGCACCGTGGAAATCGACACCCGCAGCCGTCGCGCCAGGAGGCGCAACGAGGGCAAGCGCACGGCCGGTCCGGCGGACAGTTCGTTGGTCAGCCTGAGCAGGTAGCGGTACACCATTTGATAGGCAAAGTCGGTCTTGTTGTTATTCATCGAGCACCCCCTTCCGTGCGCCAGGCGCAGGGTCATTGAGAAAGCGCCCCGTCGACCACCCGAGGCTCAACGCAGCACATCGCGTCAGTTCACCTCGCAGCGTTCAACGCCCCGAAATCAGTTCCGTGGTCAGGGCGCCGGTATGCGGATCGACCGTCGCCACCCGGCGCTTGTCGGGATCGCTGGCGCGGACCCGGGCGATGATCGAACGGTCGTCGTTGAAGTCCACATGGCGCTTAGCGTAGAGCGATTGCAGCCCCTTCAGGCTCAGGCCGCTGACTTCCACCAGCCAGTGCGGCACCAGGTCCGGGACGAGTTGCCCGGCGAGGGTCTTGTGCAGATCACTGAGCCCCACCAGCATGCCGGGGTGATAGCGACGCAGGAAATCCTCGAGCCGTGCGCCGGCGTCCACAAATGGCGAGAACAGCAGGCACACCCATTGGGTCTCGCCCAGGCCGAAAGCCTCCTGGCCGTAGCCTTCGGCAAGCTGCCGGCGATCGTCGATTTTTTCCGGGCTGTCGTAGGCGGATAGCGCTTGGGCGATCAATCGGGCAGGCATGCGTTTGCGGCGCATCATGGCCGCCGCCAGCTCCAGGTACTCAGCGATGCCATCGCTGTAGGCACGCCCTTCAATAAATTCGGCCTTGAGCCCGCGCAGATGGGCCATCAGCAGCGGATTGGCGCAGTCCGATTCACTGAAGCTGAACGCCAGATCATCAAAGCGAAAGCCCAGAAAATCAGTGAGCAGCCCCCAGTGTTCCTCCGTGCGAAAGCCGATGAGGTCCGCGGCGGTCAGCAAGGTCGGGGCAATGGTTCTATTCGGGTAGACCGGGGGCCGGCAGCAGCCCGACGCTTCCGCCGACTCGCCGTACAACTCCTCGTAATAGGCGCGGCCGACACTGTCGATGACGCTTAATGCCCCACTGAAACCCAAGGTGTGCCAGGGCTCGATTTTCTGCCCGCCATGGCGCGCCAGACGCATGATCCAGGTCGCGTATTGCTTCTGCTCCTTGAGCGAGTCGCCGCTGATGACTGCAGTCACCCCGCCACCCCAACAAGCAGCGCGAACCATGAAGTCCGCCATGCCCAGGTAGCAGCTGTTGCAGAAGGTAGTCCGCGCATCGCCAGCCGTCAGATGCCCGCCCAGCAGCACGTCGGAGCGATTCTGCTCACGACCCGCGGTCGAAAAAGGCAAATCGGGCTCGAAAATCTGCACGTACTGGTGATCGATCACCAACAGCTCGACCCTCGGGTCGTCGTGCAGAAACAGCGCCGAATAACAGCGGTCGATGTTGCCCATCACCGCCGAAGTAATGCCTGCATGGCGCATATTGGCGACCCGCAGCCTGAACGTTGCCGGCCCCCGTGCGGCGATGCTCAGTTGAGCGGCACGCAACATGGCCACGGTATAGGCGCTGTCCTTGCCGCCGCTGAATGCCACCAGCACTTTATAGCCGCCGATCCTGTCTATGCCGCCCGCAGCGACGATCAAACGCTGGATCAATAACTGAAGGGCGGTTCGTTCGTTGCGATTCAAATAACCCGAGAGGCGTTGCAGCACTTGCTGATAGACGTAGTTCATGGCTTGTTCGTGCATTGAACTCATGGCTTCAATACCCGACGACTGATCAGCGCGGCAACACTGTTCCCTATTGTTGGCTTGATATCCATACATGAGGCAGTTCCGCTAGTGATGGGTGCAGCGGGCCGGTTATCAGGCAAAGCAGAGGGCGGCAGGTCAACAGGCATCGACTCGTTCCTTGAGCATGTAATTGTTGAAACTATTATCGACGCATGCGAAACAATTACAAGCCAGCTACTGCCGACACGTGAAGGTTCTCTTTTCGACAAATCCGAACAGGCATTAAACGAGGATGTTTAAATAAAGGTTTATTAACACTAACAGTCCATTGATTCGAAAAGACTTATCAACCACACACACTTGGCGGGCTGATCAATCAATTAAACACCCAATAAACAAAAAAGCCTTCCAGAACATTCGGGAAGGCTTGAGTGATACAACGTGACCCGTGACTGACAGGGCGGATACCTGGAACCCGGTCTCCGACACCTCAATCCCGACGCCAGGTCAAAAGCGTCGAGCATTCAATGAGCGCGATGGTCTGCACTCAGGATGGATCAACCTCAACCACCACGCGACCGCCCACCGGGCAACCGTCCATCAAACGGTGCGCCTCGACCAGTTGATCGAAGGGGAACACCTTGGTGATCTGCGGCACCAGCATGCCATCTGCCGTCATCTGGTTGATGTCGCGCAATGCACGCTTGATCGCTTCTTCGTCCTGCTTGATACCCAATTCAGGCTTGCCGGTGAAGTTGCCAACGCAGTGCACAAAGAACTGAATGTTCTTCTGGAACGCTGCACACGCCGGGAATGGCGTCTGGTTGCCGCCTTGCAGGCCATAGAGAATCAGGCTGCCCCGTGGCGCCAGCACATCACCCAGGATCGACATCTGCGGACCGCCCAGACCGTCGAGGACAATGTCCACGCCGCGGTTGTCGGTGTAGCGGTTGATCGTCAGAAGCAAATCTTCTTCTTCGGTGACGATCACCTTGTCCGCACCCATTTTCAGCAGGTATTCGCGGCAGGCGTCGGTCTTGGTCGCGGCAATCACCTTGATACCGAGCGCCTTGCCCAGTTGCAGAAACGCAGGGCCCGCGCAGTGGCTGGCATCGGTGACCAGCGCCGTTTGCCCGGGTTTGGACCGTGCCAGTTCAACGAAAGCAAAGTACGCCACCAGCATCGGCGTGTAGTGAACGGCCGCTTGATTGGGCGTCAGCACGTCCGGGTAATGAGTCACGGAGGTGCGAGGCAACAGGATCAGCTCGCCGTAGACCGGGTACACATTGACGTCAGCCGAAGGGAAGCTGGCAACCTTGTCGCCGACTTTCAGATCGGTCACGCCATCGCCAATGGCGGTAATGACGCCCGCCATTTCGGAACCCAGACCGGCCGGCAGGCGAGCCTGGGATGAAGCCAGATTTTGTCGCCACAGCACGTCGTACCAGGTGACGCCGATCGCCTGGACGCGCACTTGCACCTCACCGGGTGCAGGCAACGCGACCGGCAGCTCTTCTACTTTGAGCACCTCGGCCGGACCGAACTGATGAAAACGGATCGTGCGGGACATTTCGAACCTCGCCTTATGAACCTTGATGCCATGAACTCTATCCGGGCGCCGCCGGTAACACTATCAGTGGCTATTAATAGTCGACATGCCTGCCATCGATTCTGATGGTGCAGGCAGCGCTGAATCTCAAGCGGCCGTCCCGGGCCTGCAGGGCGCACATTGTTGGGTGCGCACCGCGACATTGCAACCCGGACGCCAAATATCGATGAATCCCTTGTTCCACGCTGGCTGCGTCGCCCCGGATTACAAAGGGCCAGTATGTAGGCATTGGTGTGTTTTTACTCGTCAAGGTTTCATCGACGCCTATCGGCGGCATGGCGCAAAGCTCATTTACAGCGATGTAGGAAAATTCAACAATGCAGACAACCGGTATTTACCCGTAATATCCCTGCCTGAGCTGAACACGTGGCGCGCGTCTGGGCCGCCAATGTATCGACCAATGCCCCCGAGACCCCCGTCATGAATCGCAACGACCTGCGTCGCGTCGACCTCAATCTGCTCATCGTTTTCGAAACACTGATGCACGAACGCAGCGTCACACGCGCTGCCGAGAAGCTGTTCCTCGGTCAGCCGGCGATCAGTGCGGCGCTGTCGCGATTGCGCGGGCTGTTCGACGATCCGCTGTTCGTGCGCACCGGGCGCAGCATGGAACCCACCGCGCGGGCCATCGAGATCTTTGGCCTGTTGTCCCCTGCCCTGGACTCCATTTCCACCGCCGTCAGCCGCGCCGCTGACTTCGACCCGGCCACCAGCACCGCAGTGTTCCGCATCGGCCTGTCCGATGAAGTCGAGTTCGCCCTGCTGCCCTCGCTGCTCAAGCGCCTGCGCTCGGAGTCGCCCGGCATCGTGCTGGTGGTGCGCCGCACCAACTACATCCTCATGCCGGCGCTGTTGTCTTCCGGGGAAATCTCCATCGGCGTCAGCTACACCGACGACCTCCCCGCCAACGCCAAGCGCAAAGTGCTGCGCCGCAGCAAACCCAAACTGCTGCGCGCCGACACCATGCCAGGGCCGATCACCCTGGACGACTTCTGCGCCCGCCCTCACGCCCTTGTTTCCTTCGCCGGCGACCTGGGCGGCTTCATCGACGAACACCTGGAAAAAATCGGCCGCAAGCGCCACGTCGTGCTGGCGGTTCCGCAGTTCAACGGGCTGGCGACACTTATTGCCGGGACCGACATTGTGGCGACCGTGCCGGATTACGCGGCTGCCGTGCTGACGGCTGCGGGTGGTGTGCGCTCGGAAGAGTTGCCGATTGAATCGCGTACGTTTGAGCTGCACATGGCCTGGCGCGGGTCGCAGGATAATGATCCAGGGGAAAGATGGTTAAGGTCGCGGATTCAGATGTTTTTTGGGGATCCGGATAGTTTGTAATGAATGGCCCGACACATTGATTGAAGAGCAATCCCAACCATGAAAAATCGGGCACCCTACTACGTGCTTTTTACTGTGACGCTTTCACTGTTGTGCCAACCCGCCCTGGCATCATCGTGGCAAATCTGCAGGCTGCAGTTGCGCATTACTGATGTCGTGACAAACCCATTTCCCAAGTTGCAGGCCGAGATCCTGAAAGTAAGCGTAAAGACGGCCACGGTTATCTGTCCCGAGCAAGGGACGACTCTCATGTTTACGCCGGAAACGTCGGACTATCAGGCGGTGCTTCCACGCCGAAGCTGGCCTAAGAAAGGGCAAGTGGTGCGCATTGACTACCGATATCTGGATGGCATCTGTAAAGGCGACGGTAACAGCCATCCCTGCCGCATCCAGCACTACTCGCTGCCAAGGGATTGAACGTTGAATCATAAAAAACTACTGGGCTATCTTCCGCGCGACCTGGTTGAGCCGATTACCCATGACGTTGCGCGGGTGACTGCATGGGCGATGCTTGGCCCTGAAAAAAAACCACATGAAGTTGTGACTGCACAGGTGCTCAAGCGGGTGTTCCTGCGTTGGGATTGCGTGCTGAAAGGGCCTTGTGATGAGGCCAACTCACACTACAAAGACCTTGTTTGCCTGACGATGGCGGCGGTGCTCCATCGTCACGGATTTTGCGATGGTGCATTGACCAGGACTGCGCTGGACGCGGTCGACACGCTTAATGAGCATGTCGTGCTGAGCGATACCTTCGAACGTAACAGCGACGCTATCAAGGCGCTGCTGACTTGGCCACCGCCCCCCTTGGTACGACGCCCACCTATACCCAAAAACCTTACGTTCTGGCGAGAGGGCGACGCGGCGTCCGTACAGATTGGCGAATGGTTCTATGCGATCTACGTCCATGAGATTCTGGGGAACCACGAAGCCCCGATAGTCGAGATATACGATTTCACCTCACGCCTCCGCCCAGAGCCTGAAGACCTCAGGCACTGCAAGGCCAAGGGGCAGCGCTACAATGATGGCGTGATGCATATCGACCGTCGCGCGCCTTATGGGCTGCGGGATGTGCCAGACAGGGCTAGGCAGTTTCAGATCCTCGCCACCGGCTTGCCCGCGCCCCGTGTTGATCATTTGCAACCGTCGATTGGGCTGTTCGCCGTCAGTGATCCGTTCACCCTTCTGCAAGACATCCAGCACGCGTTTGGTCACGATTGAACAGCAATCAGCGACGTTGCATGGCCTCAAGACCAATGCCCGCGAGGTAACACACCTGCTCATCGGTATCCTGTGTTGCCCGGCATAGCGCCTCGATTGCCCGAAGCGCGTCGTCGGGCAGCAGGCCACGGTTATTCAATCCACTCGCAGCATGACGGCGAATCACCACGTGGGATGAAGCCAGGCCGCGCAAAGCTTCGGTGACATCGGTAGAGGTGGTATCGATTTGGCCGCAGGCGTCTTCAAGGGTCTCTTCAACCGCAGCACGCAGGTCAGAACGCTGATCAAGCAGACGCTCCAGGGGCCTGTAGTTCAGCACCGGTTGCTTCACGCTCCGCAAGCGGAAACCGTCGAAGTTCGCGCAGATGCCCGCGACAGCGATGTCGGGTCCTTGCTGCATCAGCCAGTCGACATCCTCGAGATAACCCAAGGCCTTCGCGCACCAGTGGCGAGTCGGCTGCTCACTGGCCGTAATCGCCTGTCGGCGCAGGGTCTGGAGGACGGGCTCATCAGCAATGCCGGCCAGCCCGAGAATGCGCGCTGCAGGCGTAGGTTTTTTATGGCCGTTGACCTGCTCGATGAGCGCAGCCTGCGCGGGGCGGCCGTTTGCAATCAGCCAGCGCTCAGCGTCTTCCCCCGAAATGCCATGCGAACAGTGTAAGCGGCTGACATAGAACGCGGCCTGCTCGTCGTGCGGCCAGACAGAGACTTCCCGCAGGGTATTTTCAATGGCCCATTCGACAGGGAAATTATCCTTGAACTGCCGGCGGGTCATGCTGCGCTTGGCCAAGGCAATATCGCCAGCAAAGTCATGGAAAATCACCACGAAGCCAGGCGTCACACCAGGGTGCTGACTGAAATGTCGGCCCAGCGCCCTGGCGGCACGGCTCACGGTGACCAGAAAGCGCCGCTCAGCCGCTTGCCATTGACGCGGGCCAAGCCGATTGGCGTGGGCTTGCAGCTCGTCATCAAGCGGCGTGAACTGTGCAGCAGCGTAGATCTCCCAATCCCAGCGCCAGTCCGCCGGGTTCCACTTCACCGAGCTGAAACTTTCATCTTCCTCATCGGGATAGTCCTCGCTGAGCGCTTGCAGGCTGTTTGCGGCAAAGCTGGGCAGCGACAGAATCGTCTCTTCTTCTCGGTAGCTCGCGTGAAACGCCGCGGCGTACAGCGGGCTGACACTTTCATTGAGGAATGTTTGCAATGTATGTCTGGCGGCATCGAACAACGCCTGTTCCAGGGCTTTCCAATTCATCATTCAGCTCCCTGCTGACAACTGAGTTCACCCGAGCAGGTCAAGCATGCCCTCAAGGGTGCTTTCCAAAAGGGCCAAGTCGATGTGTGTGCCATCGCCATATTCTGCGGTCCGCCGCGCACATTCAATGATCACCGTGAGTCCCAGACGTCCCCGGTGGCCCGGGTATTTACGCAGCTTGAGTTCAACCCGGGTCGGGCTTAGCCAGGTGCTGCGGTCTGCCGACCACAGATCATCCTCGAAGCCAAACACCACGCTCCCGTTTTGGGTATCAATGATTTCCGGCGGGAACACCCACTGGCTGTTGCCGGCTTCCCAGGGGATCGCCTGGACTTGGTAGCGACCGTGTGGGGACGAGGACAGTAATTCGATGTCGCGCATGCGTGGACTCCTGCAGCGGGGATTGGGGCCGGGGCCTTCTGAACAGTAAAGAAAGCGCCCCGCCGCTACCAGTCGCCCCGCCACTGTTCGAGAAACTCGGTATCTCTGGACAGACCGACGCTTTCCCCCAATTGGTACAACACCTCCATCAGGGACTCGCGCTCCACCGTTTCAATCTGAGCTTCAAACTGGTTGATTTGCAGCATCGCGTTTTCGAACAGCGGCAGCGCGCGATCGGCCGCATCGCGGCCCTGCAATTTCAGCACTTCATCATAGAGCGCAGAGACCACAGGATAAATGTTAGCCAGAACCTCTTCATCCCCTTCCAGCAACTCAAGCCCTGTTTTTAACTCCGGTTCAGATGTTGTGGCCGCGGGACTTTCTTTGCGGAACAAGAGCAGCGCCTCCGGAGTTTTAAGCGTCGGAAAAGTAAATTTCTTGGCTTCATCCCAGTTGATGCCCGTGTGGTAGAAAAGTCGCAGCCTTTGTTGCAACTTGACCGTATCGCCGTGAAGGCCGCAGAACTCATGACCTTCAATGATTGCAAGGTCTTGATCAGGGCATAGATCAGACTTCAACACCGTCGCCCCTATGTTCGAATAACGGTCGGTCAGTTCTATGAGGTCAGCAGTGTAGTTGCCGTCTGAGACCCACATGAATGAAAGCATCTTTTTCCGTATCGGACGCTCATTGACCTTCACTTCGCCTGCGCTCAAAAATCGCCGAAAAAGTGCCTTGATCGGGGCCCGAGCAACCCACATGCAAAACAACATAGGGCTGTCGTTTAAATCTACGCCGTCCCATTCGTCGACCGTTCTGAAAACATCAAAAAACTCCAACAGGCCGTGCTCTCGCATCTGGGCAAGGGTATAAACGCCCTTTTCCACTTCAACAACGAACACGGCGTCATCAACCCACTTGACTGCTCTCACTGCCCATACTCCTTGTTTTTTTATGGCTCAACCTTCAGGTTTGGCAGCCAGCTTTGCTTCTTTCACAAATCCGAGGTCAATCGGGTGGTGCTATGACTATTGGTGCCATGACGCCTGAACCCTTTACGCAACAGCTCGAATTCGCAGACTATTGAACCATCATTTCAAAAGGCGATCTCTAGCGCGAGGATGAGCCAGAGCCGTTGAAGGGCATGTACCGTCATGAAAGCCGTCAGACTCATCTACAGCAACGCGCCGTCAGCCCAAGTGCTCTGAGGGGACTCAGAGCATCGGCCCCCCCTATCACCGGAGCACACATGAAATACGACGATGCCTCCTGGCACTACGGGGGCACCTTCCCCAAACATCTGCCAAATGCAGCTGGCGCCACCCATATCGGGATGTTTCTCGCCTGGATGCTGATCAACAACCTGGCCAGCGAAGAACTGGAGGAAGACGCCGAGAGCGAACTTGCCCAACTCAAAGATCGCACCCTCACCGGGGCACAGTTCGTAATGACCGTACTGGACGAAAAACTGACCGACCAGGAGTTCTCTGAAGCCGGCAATGCATTTGCCGTTGCTTACTACCAGGGTTTGAACAACGACAGTCGTTACGTTGACGACTACCTGCTGACCTTTGGCGTCGGCATTGAAACCCTCTACGGCGTTGAGGACTGCTGGGCTAATTACGACCAGCTGTCTGGGGTGATGGATGCGCGCTTTGCGGCCTGGAATGCAGCCGGGCGGCCCGAATACATTACTTGAATGTGCTTTCGATGACCTGCTGGCGCAGGTGGCAGCAACCCCTTAGGCAGTGCCCGCCAGCCTTGAGCTGATCGCATCAATGTCCTCACCCCATAGGCTGTGATTGTTGTCTGCCTGATGGGGGTGGTTTGGCGCTTGACTGAAGAGCCGGACGCGAGGCGCTGTGGAAAGACGCTACATTTCTGAAATGACCCCCAGACCCGCGCTGATGCCCAATAATGGTCAGCCAAACCTGCGACGAGAAACCCATGCCCACTTTGAATATCGAGCAGTTTCAGCGGGATGTCCTCAACGCATCCATGAGCGCGATCGAACAGTTTCGAGCGGACTTTCCGAACACGCAGGTCTGTGGATTCGCGCTGTATTCCGACGCCGACGCACGAACACTGGCACCCTCTTTCAACACTCAAGACCATCTGGCCCGTCCAAGCCGAATACCCGGGTGAGGAGCAATACTTCAAGTGGTCTCCCGCCGGATGGAGCCACGAAGCCTACGGCGGGGAATTCTTTAACGATCTGTCGAAAACGCTCCGGAACATGGCCGACGCGACCACCGAAAGCAATTTCGTGGCGCATCGCGGGCTTATATTTGAGCAATGTGTAATCGCTCTGAAAAAGCTGACAGCGACGTTCGACACTGCCATTTATGTATTTTCGGTTTCTGACTTTGAATGCGTGGAGGACGAGATTGCCTGGGTAACCGCTCTCAACACTCCGGAACAGGCCAACGAATTCAGGACATGGATAGCATAGGCGTCAGGCTGGAAACTCGGATCACTGGATATTCACTACGTTTGCAAGGACGCCAATCATGAGCCTCGTCGGTACCTACCTCGCCGGCCTGCGTCAGTCCTTGGTGACCGAAGATATCGCTCAACTCAAACATGCACACGGGGCTTCGGCGGCAGACCTGCAGCGACTCATCGAGCGTTACCCATTGTGCCCCGCAAGCCTGTTGCAACTGCTCGGCCAGATTGACGGCACTCATTATCGGGATTACCCGAACGGCGAGGTCATGGTGCTGATGCTGGGCTCCGACCTGCCCGGCTATCCCTACTACCTGAGTTCGGTAGAAGACATACTTACAGAGGCTGACGGCCTTGATACTGAAAGCATCGTAGAACTTTATAAAGGCTGGTTTGAAAAAGGCTGGCTGGATCAGGAGATGGATCTGATCGAAGAAGGTTTTGACCCTACGGTGGGCATGAATGAGCGGCTGTGTTTTTCACACTGCATCAACAACGGGGGCACTTCGAAGTTGTACATCGACTTCAATCCCGCCCCAGGCGGCAAGGTGGGTCAGGTCGTGCGCTTTCTGCATGATCCGGATAACTATGAAGTCATTGCGCCGAGCTTCGACCACTACCTGCAACAGCTGATCGATGACGACTACGCGTTCATTCGCCCAGAGCCCTAAAGCCTGCTTACTGCCACGGAAATGAGCGGTGGGTCACTCGCCGCAACGGAACCGAAAGTGCGGAGAAGCGCGCTTCGATCTGCATGCACCGATTGCCGTTCATGCGCTCTCCCAGGCACAAGGGCAACGCCCGACAAGCCTGCAACGCACTGGCAATGTTGATCTCAAGGACAGCGCTGACCTCCCGCGCCGCGACACCTAACTGGTCAGGCGAGCATTCAGCAAGAAACAGGTCGTACTCGGCATATAACTCGCGCGCCAAACCGGGTTCTGCTGCCTTTGGGTCATCACCGCCGGGCACCTCCAGGAAGGCATCTTGTTCAGAGTAATGCTCAAGGGCGACAGCGTAGTCCTCCAGGCTAGAGTGCGGCTGCTGTCGCTTCTGTACACACAACACGTCCGCAAAACTGGCCGCTTCCAGGCATGACGAAAGCTCGAATCTGTCGCCAAAGTCCAATACGCGACGCTCATCGTCTTCATCAATATTCGACACCAGGTAAAACAGGCTCTCCAGCAACGCTGAGTCCCCTTGAACGTAGACCCAGGCGTATCGCTGCCATAGGGCTCGATCATCAGAGCATGCAGCAATAGCCTCTACTGTCTCGCGGAACGAATTAAGCTTGAACATCCTGCCAACTCTCCTTGCATGCCACTGTCGTGCACAAACAGATCAACCCGACTCGTGGTCTGAAACTTCAGAGGCCGGAGTTTGCCCATTATATGGTTGGTATGGCGCCTCTAGATGGAGGATCACTTTCACGCCATCGGGTTAACGTTTTCGAGTACCACCCCCCTCTCGTTAACATTTTCGAGTCTTGGTTAAGAGTTTCGACAGCGGATCGCATCAGCCAGCCCATCCGCCCCCAGGCAGGCCCACGTCACCACCCGCCTCACCCCAAAACGCTTCCGCCGCCTGACTCAACTGCGCCTTCGGCCGGGTCAGGTGGATTTCCAGCGGAATATCCCAGCTTTCATCCAGCGCTCTGACCAACCGCCCCTCCAGCACTTCCTGCTCGGTGAGGCTTTTCGGCAGCCACGCCACGCCTTTGCTTTCCAGGGCCATGGACATGAGCACCGCGGCAAGGTGGCTGCTGAAAAGTGGTTTGAGGTGAAGGTAATCTTCCTTGCCCCGCAGTCGGTGCGCGACGATACGGCCCAGCCCGGATTCATGGGTATACGCCAGATA
This sequence comes from Pseudomonas sp. HP_12, assembly GCF_055283955.1. Taxonomy (NCBI): domain Bacteria; kingdom Pseudomonadati; phylum Pseudomonadota; class Gammaproteobacteria; order Pseudomonadales; family Pseudomonadaceae; genus Pseudomonas; species Pseudomonas sp. HP_12. Next base: position 16,962 of record NZ_JBTOQG010000030.1, on the reverse strand, counting down.
CGGCAACGCCGCAGCCGGAGTGCCGAATCGGGTCGACGTGCTCGCCAGGGGCACCAGCACGTCCTCACCCACTTTTTTGCTGATGAACTGATCAGGCGCCAGCAACGGAGGGACGTCGGGGTGGCGATGGCTGAGCATGAACTGCACCTGACCGTGGATCAGCATCTGCTCGCAGACGGCCATGCTGTCGGAGTGCAGTTGCACGGCCTCAATGAGAGCGCCATTTTCCGAGCTTCGCAGCCACTTGGGGAAGAAGGTGAACGACAGCGAATGCGTCGCCGCGAACTTGAGTGACCGCGCTGCCATGCCGGCCACTTCCTGAGCCTCGTTGCGCATCCGGTACAGGTGCCGGGCGGCCTCCTGAGCGCTGGGCAAAATCTGCCGGCCGGCTTCCGTCAGCGTCGCGCCCTGGGGTGTGCGCACGAACAACTCCACCCCCATCCAGTTCTCCAGCGAGCGAACCCTGCGGCTAAAGGCCGGCTGGGTAACATGCCTTGCTTCGGCGGCACGGACAAAGCTGCCGTACTCCGCCAGCGCTGACAGATCTTCGAGCCACACGAGTTCCAAGGGGCCATGCCTCCTGTGCATAGGGTGCGGCATTAATAGCATTGGGCGGGTCGCGCCGCAAAGCCTAACGTGGGGCCACGAACAACAAGAGGAACCCGTCATGCGCATCGTCGACATTCGTGAGAAAACTGTCTCCATCGCCTCACCCATCGCCAACGCCTACATCGATTTTTCCAAGATGACCTGCTCGGTCGTTGCAGTGATCACCGACGTGATTCGCGACGGCAAACCGGTTATCGGCTATGGCTTCAATTCCAACGGTCGCTACGGCCAGGGCGCGCTGATGCGTGATCGCTTTCTGGCACGCATCACCGAAGCGGACCCCGACACCCTTGTCGATCACGAAAACAATAACCTGGACCCGTTCGCCATCTGGAAAGCCCTGATGACCAACGAAAAGCCGGGCGGTCACGGTGAGCGCTCGGTCGCCGTGGGCACTATCGACATGGCGGTCTGGGACGCGGTGGCCAAGATCGAAGGCAAACCGCTGTATCGCCTGCTGGCTGACCGCTACCGTAACGGCGTGGCCGATGACAAAGTCTGGGTCTATGCGGCAGGCGGCTATTACTACCCCGGCAAGGACCAGACCAAACTCAAGGCAGAGATGCAGAGCTATCTGGATCGCGGTTATGACGTCGTCAAAATGAAGATTGGCGCCGTGCCACTGGACGAAGACATCCGCCGCATCGAAGCGGTGCTTGAGGTGGTGGGTGACGGCCGCCGACTGGCCGTCGATGCCAACGGCCGTTTCGATCTGGAAACCGGCATTGCCTACGCCGAAGCCATCAAGCCGTTCAACCTCTTCTGGTACGAGGAAGTCGGTGACCCGCTGGATTACGCGCTTCAGGCCGAGCTTGCCAATCACTACGAACTGCCCATGGCCACCGGTGAAAACCTGTTTTCCCATCAGGACGCCCGCAACCTACTGCGCCACGGCGGCATGCGCCCTGATCGCGACTTTCTACAGTTCGACTGCGCGCTGTCCTACGGGCTGGTGGAATACATGCGCACGCTGAAGGTGATGGAAGACATGGGCTGGTCGTCCCGCCGCGTGGTGCCACACGGTGGTCACCAGATGTCCTTGAACATCGCCGCCGGTTTGCACTTGGGCGGCAACGAATCCTACCCGGACGTGTTCCAGCCCTTCGGCGGTTTCGCTGACGGGATCAAGGTGGAAAACAGCTACGTCGGATTGCCGGATATTCCTGGGGTTGGCTTTGAAGCGAAGTCCGCCTTGTACGCCGTGATGCGCGAGTTGGGTGAAGGCTGATTGGCGATCGCGTCAGCCCTCTTGCCCCACAGCTGATCCGCGAAATGCTCCGGTCATTGCACCTCAGACGTGGCATGACCGGCATCTTCACGCCTGCAGCGTTCGCGACAGGAAATCCCGAATGTACTGCGCAATCTCGGCCGCATGGGTCTCCAGGGCGAAGTGGCCGGTCTCAAGAAAATGCACTTCGGCAGTCGGGATGTCCTTGCGAAACGCTAAGGCACCCGGCGGGACAAAGGCCGGATCATGCTTGCCCCACACCGCCAGCAATGGCGGTTGATGCTTGCGCAGATACCCCTGAAACGTGGGATACGCCGCGACGTTGCTGCGGTAGTCGAGAATCAGGTCCAGCTGTATTTCGTCCGCGCCGGCCCGGGCCATGTAAAAAATGTCCAGATTGTAGCCGTCGGGCGAGAGCTTCTCGGGATCAGCACCGGTGCCGTATTGCCACTCGCGGATGGTCTTGGGCGACAGCGACGGGCGACAGGCTTCGCGATTGGCTGGCGAAGGATCACGCCAATAGGCCTGCCACGGGTCCCACTGATCGCTGAAACCTTCCAGGTAGGCGTTGCCGTTCTGGCTGATGATTGCCGTCACCTTCTCCGGGTTGGCGGCCGCGAGGCGCAGGCCGGTAGGCGCCCCGTAGTCGAAGATGTACAGCGCGTATCGAGTCAGCCCCAGGGCTTCGGTGAAGCCCTCGACCACTTTGTAGAGGTTGTCGAAGGTGTAATCGAACTGGCCTCGCGGCGGTGCCAGGGTGTTGCCGAAACCGGGCAAATCCGGGGCAATCAGGCGGTATTGGCTGGCCAGGAGCGGCATGAGGTTACGGAACATATGGCTAGCGGTCGGGAAGCCGTGGAGCAGCAAGAGCACTGGCGCATCCTTCGCGCCGACCTCGCGGTAAAACACTTCGACATCGCCGACCTTTTGCGTGTGGAACGTGACCCGGAAGGCATCATCGAACTCGACGCTACTGTGCCGGGCAGAAGGACGTGCGCTGGCGGGTGCAGCGCTCACGAGTGAAGCAGCCAACGCAGACGCTGCTCCAACCGCAGACGCTTGCAAGATGCCGCGGCGACTGACGCCGGGTTTGCTGTTCGAGGCGTTGGCCGAATCGAAAGTAGTCATTAGGAGACCTGCATGAGTGAGTTCATGCTGAATCCTATTGGCTGCTGCAACGGCCGTGAATCACCAGGAAACTCAACTCACCATTGCGGTTTTTGCAATGCTGGTAGAGGTCAGGCTAGCATCGACAGCGATCGCAGCAACTCATGCAATCCTTCCGGCACCAGCACGCCGTCATGACTCAACTCGACGCTGTCCAGCCACACGGCGGTGAATCTTTCACCGTTACTCTCCTGCCCTTCCAGACCGTTTTGTTCGTAGAGTTCAGGGTCTGCGAATTCGGCGTCATACACCTGAACCACTTCATGGCCGGGGTTACCAAGGTAGGTGAACAGGCTTTCCAGGGTGCCGAGCAGACGAACGTTACGGATAGGAAGATTCAGCTCTTCGCGGATTTCCCGGACGATAGCATCGGCACTCCTTTCTCCGAATTCGATGCCGCCGCCCAGAGGACGAAACAGCGTTTGCTGCTTCACCGGATCGGGAAACGCGTTGACGAGGATCTTGCCTTGGTGATGGAAGACGCAGATGGCGATGTAGCGAATGCGAGGTGGCGACATGGGGTTTCCAGTGCGTGAATGCTGAAATCTAATATAAGACCGGCATTAGCCGGGAAAGCGCCAGTTGTAGTGGTCACGCTGCAAATGTGCTGGGGTTCATGCCGGCCTCTTCCCGGCTGAAGCCGGTCCCACTAAAAGCACCGTGCATCCCGGTAGGACTGGCTTTAGCCGGGAAAGCGTCAGTGGTCACGCTGCAAATGTGCTGGGGTTCATGCCGGCCTCTTCCCGGCTGAAGCCGGTCCCACTAAAAGCACCGCGTATCCCGGTAGGACTGGCTTTAGCCGGGAAAGCGTCAGGCGTCACGCCGCAAATGTAAGCCCCGTCACGCACCTGGCAACGGACTTGCCACCGGCACTCTGTAATCGGCAACCCGCTCGACATGCTCCAGCACCAGCCAGTGTCCATTGCCCAGTTGCCAGTCGAAAAAGTCCGAGAAATCCCGGTTCACCAGCGCCCGAATGGTTTTCGCCACAAAGCCGTGGCCCACCAGCAGAAGATCCTCGGCCGCAGGCAAGCTGATCAGGGCAATCAGACCGTCGTGAACCCGCTTGACCACGTCCGCGATTGACTCTCCTCCCGGCGGTCCGCTGTCCCACTGGCGCGTGATGTTGCGCTGCCACATCTCCGGATAGCGCGCCTGCGCTTCGGCTTGGGTCAGGCCCTCGAACACGCCGACATCCCTCTCGCGAAACGCCGGAATCACCTGCAAGGGCAGGTCCAATCGGTAGTTGAGAATGTCGGCAGTCTGCCGGGCGCGCTGCAAGGGGGAGGTGACGATGCGGCGGATCGAGTCAGGCCATTCCAGACGCAACGCCGCCGCCTGTTCGCGACCGGTCGCAGTCAGGCCGGGATCGAGGGCGCCGAGGTAACGGTGTTCGGCGTTGGCCTGGGTCTGGCCGTGACGTACGACGTATAAGCGCATGCAATGTCTCCCGTCGATGGCGGCAGATTCCGATGATGGCCCGCCGGATGGCAGGCCGGCGTGACCGGATCAGAAGCGGTAAGAAACACCCGTGGTCACGTTGATCGGATCACCAACGTAGAAGTTGGCCGAGTCTTGCCCTCGTGCGTCGTACGCCGTGTTGGACGCTGTGGCATAGCGCTCGTTGGTCAGGTTGCGGGCATCGACGAACACCTCCCATTTCCGGCCTGGCGCTTCATACCCTACTTTCGCCCCCCACAGCGTATAGGAAGGCGCATGCAACGAATTGGCGAAATCGACGTAGTAGCTGGAAGCAGAACGCGCGTTGACTTCGGCATAGAAACCGCTGGCCTGCCGATATTCGAGTGCGGCCTGGTAGACCTGACGCGGCAGACCCGGCAGCTCGTTGTCGCCGAAAGTCGCGTCATTGCGGTAATGGAAATCGTTGTACGTGAACGCCTGACGCAAGGTGAGGGTGTCACCCTGTCCTTCCCACAACAACGCGTTCAGACCGGCCTCGATGCCTTGATGAATCGTGCCGCTGCCGTTTGAGGTGGCGATCAACGGGTCCTGCGTCGCGGTGGCCTGACGCACCACCACCGACAGCAACTCCTTCTGCACCCACGAGCGATACAGCGTCAGGCTGCCGTCGAAAATCCCGTGCGCTCCGCGAATGCCCAGCTCAACCGTGTTGGCCTTCTGCGGCCGGACGTCCTGGATGTAGGGCGTCCCGGTGCTGCCCAGTTGCCAGGTCACGGGTGGGTCAATGGAACGGCTGACGTTGCCGAACAGCTCGAATTCGGGGGAGATTTTGTAGCGCAGGCCAATACGCGGCGCGAGGTCATGCTCTTGGTATTCGACGCCGTTGGGAAACGCGGTGGTATTGACCCCGGTGGTGTATTCGATTTCCGCCTTGCGCTTGATGTCGATGAACGACAGCCCGGTCGACAGCCAGAGGTCATCTGTCAACTGCAGCTCGTTGCCCAGCGAGAAAACCGTGTCACGCGAGCCGGTATAGTTCGCTTCCTGCTGTTTGGTCCCGGTCGCCTTGCTGTGGGATTTGACGTCGGCGAGGTACGCCTGGGTGGTGCTGAAGGTGGCGGTGCTGTCGCTGTTCAAACCCAGAAAAGTGTCGCCTGTGCGCAGGTATCGCAAGGTCAGGTTGATGTCCTTCGAGCGCCAGTCCTGGGGCGTCGCCGAGTAGCGCCAGCCGTTATAGAGCGGGTAATCGTTGTAGCCCAGGCCGACTTCCAGCTTGGCATTGTCGTCGAAGGTGTAAGTGGTTTTGCTGCCAAGCAGTGTCGTGCCGTCCTTCTTGCGACCGAATGGCACGGCGTTGCTTTTCGGGTCGTGTTTGATCTGGTACTTCGTCAGCGTGTTGCCCTGGCTGAGGGTCTCCTCTCGATAACGCAGGAAGAACCGGGTTTCCAGCTTGGGATTGAACACATAACCGAAGTTGGCGACGATGCCCTGCCCTTTATTCGCCGTGTCGTCCTGATAACCATCACGCTCGTTATGTTGCAGGCTGACGTAATAATCAGCGTTACCTTCTACGCCGCCGGTGCTTAATACCTGCTTGCGATAGCCATAACTTCCGGCTTCGAAGCGCGCGTAACTGCCGGGGTCGGTGCGGCCGGTCTTGCTGACGAAGTTGATCGCCCCGCCCAGCGATAACGCCGAATAGTTAAAGGCGTTGGCGCCGTATAACACTTCCGTGTGGTCAACACCGGCCATGTCGAGCATGTCTTCCTGAGTACCGCCGGGGCCGGTCAGCGGCAGGCCGTCGAACAGAAACTTGATGCCCAGCACATAGCCTTGATAGAAGGTGTTCAGTCCTGACCCTCGGATAGAGATCTTGTTGGCCGCTGACCCGCTGGTGGCCTGGGCGAATACACCGGGCTGCAAGGCCAGTACATCTTCGGCGTTGGAAGCGCGGCCTTTTTCAATCTCGTGGTTATCGATGACGGCCGTCTTGCCGGGTACTTTCGCCAGTTGCTGCTCCGCCTTCTGCGCTTCGCTTGCCGCCGCGCCGGTCACCGTCACGGTCGCCAGTCGCGGGTCTTGGGAACCCTCGGCGTCACCCTCAGTGGCGAACAATGGTCCGTGGACCAGCATTAACAGGACGCCCAGACTGGACGCCGTTGCCAAGGGATCGAAGCGCCGAGCGCGCGTATTAAAAGAGTGCTGTGTCAAAACAAGAGTCTCCGCAGTTAAATGTCAGTGGGAGCATCTATTCGTATAGTCGCGCTCGGCAGTGACTTTGCAGAGTTCATGCCACGTGTTATTGGCCCTGTTTATCCGGCGTTTACTATCTAAAACGTTGGGCAGGCGACACTTTGCTGCAACTCTGTCGGGTGACCAACACTTGCCAGGCATATAAAGGTGTTGCACCCCTGTTTATGACTTCCCCCCGAAAAACCCCTATAACCGGATGAAAGCGCCTCATAACCTCTACTGTTTCTGACGCAACACCTGATCGACAAAACAATGCTGATGGCACAACAGCAATTGTCGTGCAACGCTCTAGACCGGTCATTTTGCGGCGGATGGACACTTGGTATGGCTCTTGCTCCCTGAACTAAGCCGGTGCACGTGGCACCGGCATCAACAGGATCAAGGAACTTCGGTTCCGCATTGTTACGTTAAACAGCTGGGAGTTAATCAATGGCCAATGCCCAATCCGCCAACGCACTGAATGTGCTTTGGCGCCAGGCGCCGGGCGGGGAGTTGCTCGACCTGGGCCGGGTTTACCGAGGCCCTTTGGCGCTGTCGCGTCTGCAGACCACGCCCCGGCAGATATTGACCCGTCGCGAAGCAGTGCTGCTGGGCGTCTTCGCCCTGGTGTTGCACGGTGCGGTGATCTATTGGATCAATAGTTCGCCCGCCGCCACCCTGCCCGTGGTCCCGCCGGAAATCCCGCCGATGACCATCGAGTTTTCACAGCCTGCCCCTCCGGTTGTCGAGACGCCACCGCCACCGCCCCAGCCCGTCGCGCAACCCGTGGAGGAGCCTCCGCCCCCGGTAGAAGACGAACTGGCCGTGAAACCGCCGCCGCCCAAGCCCGTCCCGAAACCCAAGGCCAAGCCGGTCGCCAAGCCCGTTCCCAAACCTGTCGCCAAACCGGCGGAGCAGCCACCTGCACCGCCGACTCCACCGCAACCGGTCGCCGCGCCCGCACCGCCTGCGCCACCCGCGCCTGCACCGGTCACACCGGCTTCGGCCAATGCCGGTTACCTGCACAACCCTGCGCCGGAATACCCGGCCCTGGCCATGCGCCGCAACTGGGAAGGCACCGTATTACTGCGCGTCCACGTGCTGGGCAGCGGTAAACCGAGTGAGATCCAGGTGCAAAAAAGCAGCGGTCATGAGCAACTTGACGATGCCGCTCAGGCGGCCGTGAAACGCTGGAGTTTCGTCCCGGCCAAACGGGGCAATGACCCCATCGACGGCTGGGTCAGCGTGCCCATCGACTTCAAGATCAGGTGATCGACCATCTGGTCGCAACATCGCGGGCTACCTGACAAAAGGCGCATCGCTTAACCCCTATTTGCCTTGCTTATTTGCCTTGTTGGAGCCGCACATGAACCTTATCGCCTCACCTTTCGATTCCATTGAACACGCCGTCATCTGGGTGCTGATCCTCTTCTCCGTCGCCACCTGGAGCCTGGCCCTGCTCAAGGGCCTGCAGTTTGCTCGCCTCAAGGCGCAGGACCGGAAATTCCACAAGCAATTCTGGGCAGCCTCGAGCCTGGACTCGGCCGCTGAGCTCGCGCAGACCCGGCCGGGTGCCGCCGCCCGCGTCGCCCTGGCCGGTTACGCGGCGATTCAAGTGCCGGAAGGTGGCCACGCCGCTGATTTGAGCCAGGCGATCAACCATCAGGATCGACTCGAACGCGCCCTGCGTCAGCAAATCGTGCGCGAGCGGCGGTCGCTTGAAACCGGCCTGGCCATCCTCGCCAGTATCGGCAGCACATCGCCTTTCATCGGCCTGTTTGGGACGGTGTGGGGGATCATGTCAGCGCTCAAAGGCATCAGTGCGGCAGGGTCGGCCAGCCTTGAAACCGTGGCCGGTCCGATTGGCGCCGCACTGGTGGCCACCGGCGTCGGTATCGCCGTCGCCGTACCGGCGGTGCTGGTTTACAACTATTACCTGCGTCGCCTGAAGCTGACCGCCGCTGACCTGGACGACTTTGCCCACGACTTCTACAGCCTGGCGCAGAAGCATTCGTTCCGCGTGTTGCTGCATCCGGTGCTGAACAAATCGGGCGCCGCGGCTGGCACAACGGCTGCCGGCCAGAAAGTGAAGGAGGCGTCCTGAGATGGCTTTTTCCACACAAGACAATGACGAAGTGCTGAGCGAAATCAACGTCACGCCGCTGGTGGACGTGATGCTGGTGCTGTTGGTGGTATTCATCGTGACGGCGCCGCTGTTGACCAATTCCATCCCGATCAACCTGCCGAAAACCGAAGCGGTGGCGCCGGTGGAGCAAAAGGACCCGCTGGTGGTGAGCATCGACGACAAGGGCAAGCTGTTCATCAACAAGGACGAGATTCAGGCGGATCTGCTGGAAAGCAACCTCAGGGCGGCCAAGGACAAGAACGCCGACGTGCGCGTGCAGTTGCAGGCCGACAACGGCGTGAATTACGGCGAAGTGGCGCGGGCAATGGCCTCGATCGAGAAGGCCGGGATCACCAAGCTTTCGGTGATTACGGCTAAATGACTGTTTAGAAGATCAAGAGCGTCTGCCTGGGGGCAGACGTTTCGCCTTCGGCGAGTTACTTTTAAAAAGCACTAAAAGTAACCAAAAGTGCCTGCTCTCGGTTTGGCCCGACTTCGTCGGGTTCCCTCACTCCGACGACGCTCCGTGGGCCCGCGCCGAACGGACATCCATGTCCTGACGGCGCTCTCGCGGCATCCATGCCGCTCGGCCCACTCCGCGTCGTCTGCGTTCGGCCTGCACCAAAGTCGCGATTGGCGTCGTCTGGGCTTTGTGCGTATGAAGATCAAAGGCAGATCAAGGGCGGGTCAAGCGCCAAGGACTTGTGGGAGTGAGCTTGCTCACGAAGGGGTCGGTACATCCAACACATATCTGGTGTTTGAGATAAAGCATTCGCGAGCAAGCTCGCTCCCACAGGATGGGTGTGAGATCAGCAAAATTGTTGGCGCCTGAGCTGGCCTCTTCCCGGCTAAAGCCGGTCCCACTAGCAGCAGCGCATGCATCCAGTGGGATTGGCTCCGACCGTAGGACCGGCTTCAGCCGGGAAGCCGTTGATCTGCTTTGAAGCGCTTTTGATCTTCATACGCAAAAAGCCCAAACACCACAAATCGCGACTTGGGTGCAGGCTGAACGCAGGTCTCGCGGAGTGGGCCGAGCCGCATGGATGCGGCGAGAGCGCCGTCAGGACATGGATGTCCGTTCGGCGCGGGCCCACGGAGCGAGACCGGAGTGAAGGAACCCTGACGAAGGAAGGGCCAAACCAGGAGCACAAGCCCTTGGTTACTTGGGGCTTTATCAAGTAACTCGCCGAAGGCGAAACAGTCTGCCCCCAGGCAGACGCTCTTGATCTTAAAGATCTGGATCTTGATCTTGATCTCGCGTTTACCGCCTTCAAAACAACCCGGACGTCGGCGGCGGTGTCCCCTTGAGCTGCCAGGCCCCCACCGCCGCAGCCTTCCACTGCCGCGGGTTGTGATTGGACACCGTGCGCGCGTTGCGCCAGTGACGATCCAGATTGTGCGCCCGCCCCGTCGTCGAAGCACCGCCTACATCGAACACCAGCTCTGCAGCTTTCAAGGCTGACTCGGCAGCCATGTACTGCGCCTGAGCCACATCAACGGCGGCTTGATCCACCGCCACCGCGTCCAGCTCGGCGGCCCACGCCCGGTCGATCGAGGCGGCGGCGTGCAATACCACCGCTTCCGCCGTAAAGGCGCGGGCCGCAATGTCGCCGACGCTCAGCTCGACGTAAGGATCATCCACCGAGCGCGTTGCCGTGCTGTGCTTGATCGGCCGTGCGTGGTCCCGGGCGAAACTCACCGCGTCGTTCAAGGCATTGCGCGCGATGCCGGCGTTGACCGCCGCCAGGAACACCTGCAGAAACGGCGTAACGATGGTGCGTTTGCCCTCCTCCACCGTGCGGGTGCGAATCTCCTCCGCCTTGACCTGCACATCGTGCAAATGCGTGGTGCCACTGGCCGTCAGGCGTTGGCCCATGGCGTCGAAGTCATCGACCAACTCCAGGCCCTGACGGTCGCGAGGCAGGATGAATGACACCGGCTGATCGTTCTCATCCAGCGCCACCGCGCTGACCCAGTCGGCGTACAGCGAACCGGTGCTGTAATACTTGCTGCCGCTCGCCCGGTAATCGTCGCCATCGCGGACGATACGCGCGCTGATCGCGCCGTTGACGCCGCCCACTTCCCAGCCGGCATTGCCCACCACCGCGCCCTGCAGGTAGCGGGCAAACCAGCGCTCGCGCTCAGCCTCGGCGTCTTCAGCCCGGGAGGCCAGCAGGCCTTCGACGAAGCCGAATCCGGGGCGCAACGCCTGGGCCACGTTGGAATCAGCGGACGCGATGCGGATCAGCAGCGCGATGACTTCCCTGACCGTCGCCCCGGCGCCACCGAAGCGCACGGGAATGCGCGCAGTGAACACACCAGCCTTGGCAATCTGCGCGACGGCCTCATAGGGCAATTGCCGATCACGTTCGCGCCGGGCCGCCCCTGCGGCGATGTCCGGCAGCAGGCGGTCCAGTCGCGCGTTGAGTTCTGCGACGGTGACGACCGCAGGTTTGGGTACAGCAGACAACGTACTCATGGCAGATCCTTGTTCTGAATTCGAACCTAAATGGCGATTTTCCACAGCCGGGATTCATCAAACAGCAGCACTGCGCTTTCCGGTTCCAGCGGCGGCACCACCAGTGTGGCGCCGGTACCGGGCAGACGCGGAACCGCACCCAGCAGGCGTCGGGTGTATTCGTGTCGGGGGCTGTCGAAGAGCGTCTCGACCGGCGCGCGCTCCACCACCTGGCCGTGACGCATGACCAGCACTTCATCGCTGACGTGGCGAATCACCCCCAGATCATGGGAAATGAATAGATACGCCAGGCCCAGCGACGCCTGAAGATCCGCCAGCAGATCGAGCACCTGGGCCTGGACGGACACGTCCAGCGCCGAGACAGGCTCGTCGCAGATGATCACTTTCGGGTTGCTGGCGATGGCCCGGGCGATGGCCACGCGCTGACGCTGTCCGCCGGACAACTGCAACGGCCGACGGCTCGACAGCTCAACCGGAAGACGAACTTCATGAAGCAGCTGGGCAATCCGCGCGCGCTGTTGCTCGAACGGCATGCCGGCCACATCCAGGGCGTCGGCGAGAATCTGGCCGACGCTCCAGCGCGGGTCGAACGAGCTGAGGGGGTCTTGATAAATCACGCTGATGTCGCGCCGATGCAGGCGCCGGGTTTTCTCCTCGACGCGCCCGCTGCCCGCCCCCGTCCACGGCACATTGAGAAACTGCACCGCGCCGGCATCGGGCTCCAACAGGCCCAGCACAATGCGCGCCACAGTGGTCTTGCCGGAACCGGACTCGCCGACGATGCCTAGGGTGCGGCCCGCACGCAGCTCGAAGCTGACGCCATCGACGACCTGCCGCACCTGTTGATCGGGGCCGACGTAGCGCTTGCCCAGCCCGGTAGCCTTGAGCAACACCGGAGAATCCACCCCCGCCCGAGCCTGCAGCGCTGACGCACCCTGCCCCGACCCACCCTGCGCCGATGAAAGCCGCGTCCCGCGCGCATGTTCGGCGGGCACGGCATCCAGCAATGAGCGGGTGTAGGCATGACGCGGGTTGCGCAGCACTTGCTCCATCGGCCCCTGCTCGACCACTTCGCCGTGGCGCAGCACCAGCACCTCATCGGCCAGTTGCGCAACCACGGCCAGGTCATGGCTGATGATCAACAGCGAGTCGCCGCGTTGGCGGATATGTTGCAGGACGTCGAGGATCTGCGCCTGCACCGTGGCGTCCAGCGCGGTGGTCGGCTCGTCGGCAATCACCAGTCCGGGATTCATCGCCAAGGCACTGGCAATCAGCGCGCGCTGACGTAATCCTCCGGAAAGCTGGTCAGGCCGCTGCCGTGCGCGCAGCCGTGGCTCGGGCACGCCGACGGTCTCCAGCAATTCGATAACCCGCTCGCCCCGGCTGACGCGATCGCCCCAGCCATGGGTCTGCAGCACTTCGAGAATCTCCTTGCCCACCGGGCGCAACGGGTCCAGGGACACCAGCGCATCCTGCAGCACGAAACCGATTTCCCGGCCGCGCAAGTCACGCCATCCGCGCTCCGACAGCGCCAGCAGATCACGTCCGGCATAACTCAGCCGGCGCGCCGTGACCCGCGCGCCCTCGCCCGCCAGGCCGATCAGGCTGCGCGCCGTCACGCTCTTGCCCGAGCCGGATTCGCCGACCAGCGCGAGAGTCTTGCCCGGTTCCAGGGTGAACGACAGATCACGCACCACCGACTGCCCGGCGAATTCGATGGACAGGCCTTCGACGATCAAACGTTTCGGCTCGCTCATGACAGTCGGCCCTCCAGACGTTGTTGCAGGTAACGACCGGCGACCGTGGTCGACAGCGTGGTGAGGACGATGAACAAGCCGGGGAAAAACGTCAGCCACCACGCGTTGGCGATAAAGTCGCGGCCCATCGACAACATGGTTCCCCATTCCGGCGCCGGTGGACGCGCGCCGAGGCCGAGGAAGCTCAGCGCCGACGCCCAGACGATGGCCTGACCGACGCCCATGGTCAGGGTCACGATCAGCGGCCGCATGGCGTTGGGCAATAGTTGCCGGGTGATGATGCGCAGTGGTGGATGGCCGAGGGCCTTCGCCGATTCGATGTAGCCGGCATTGCGCACCGCCAGCACCTGACCGCGGACCATGCGCGCATAACCGGGGGCGCCGCCCAGACCGGTGGCAACGATGAGCGGGCCGATGCCGCTGCCAAAAATCGCCACGAACAGCAGCGCCAGAATCAGACTGGGAAAGGCAAACAGCATTTCAAGCACCCAGCCCACGGCGCGGTCGACCCGTGCGCCACCCAATCCGCCGAGCAGGCCGAGAACGATGGCGATGCTAATGGCAATGGCGGTCGCTGCCAGGCCGATGAACAGCGACTGGCGCGTGCCGTAGATCACTCGGGAAAAAATGTCCCGCCCCGATTGGTCGGTGCCGAACCAGTGCGCCCAGCCCGGTGGATGAAACGCATCGCGCGGCACGATCGCCAGCGGATCGCTGTGGGCGAACCACTGTGGCGCCAGGGCGGCGAGGATGACCAGCAGCAAAAAGGCCAGGGCCAGCGACGGGCCAATTCGCCAGGTGCGCGGCGTGCGCTGGACCCGGATCGCGGGCAGCGGCGTGTCGAGAATCAGGTCGCTCATCACGGGTTCTCCTGTTGGCGAGGGTCGACCCATTGGTAAAGCAGGTCGACCAGAATGTTGGCCAGCACATAACCGGCGGCCACCACCAGGCTGATGCCGATGGTCAGCGGCAGGTCCTGGGCTTGCACGGCCTGGTACAACTGACGTCCGAGGCCCTTGCGGGAGAAGATCACCTCGATCACCACGGCGCCGCTGATCAGCGCGCCGATGGCCCAGCCTGACAGCGAGATGCCCGGCAGCACGGCATGACGCAGCGCGTGTTTGAAGCGCACGTTGAAGTCGCTCAGCCCGCGGGTTCTGGCGGTCAACACGAAGGGTTGTTCAAGGGTCAGGTCCAGGGATTCGCGTGTGACCTGGGCGATGAAACCGGCCAGCGGAATCGCCAATGCGAAAGACGGCAGCACCAGTGTCCGCCAGCCGTCACTGCCCGCCGGCGGAAACAGCCGCAAGCCAAACGCGAACACGGCCAGCAGCAGAATCCCCAGCCAGAAATGCGGCAGCGCGGCGGATACCGTTTCTGCCAGCGACGCGAGGGTGCTAACCCAGCGGCGGCGCCCGGCGGTGAGCACCGTTAACGCCAGCACCAGCAGCCACGCCAGCGCCAGGGAGGTGAAGGTCAGTTCCAGCGTCGGCCAGGATTGCTCGGCGAGCACGCGGGTCACCGGCAGATGCTGGGAATAGGACATCCCCAGATCACCTTGCACCAGCCGCCCGAGGTACAGCGCGTATTGCACGGCCAGCGGTTTATCCAGGCCGTATTCGCGGGTGGCCTCGGCGATGGTTTCGGCGGTCGGGTTGCCACTCGGTCCACCGAGGATCGCCAGCACCGGATCGCCGGGCATCAGGCGCAAGGCGAAGAAGGTCAATGTCGCGACCGCCCACAGCACCAGAATCCCGCCCGCCAGGCGCCACAACGCGCGCTTGCCCAGCCGCTGCAATCGCTCGCGACGCGGGTTCGCGGACGGCGTCTGAGGGGCGGCCTCAGGGTTGTTGTCCAGCGCGTTGGTCAGCCCGTTGCTCGACGCTGTATTGGTCATTTGTTCACCCATGCGTCATAGAGGTAAGTCACCGCCAGCGAGGTTTCCAGCCGCACGCCCTGGGTGGTTTTGTAGATGCCCAGTCGAGTGCTCTGCGGGTACGTGGTCAGTTGCAGGTATTGGCGGGAGGCAATCTGTTGCGCCTTGTAATACAGCGCCCGCCGCTGCTCGGCGTCCTGGGTGGCGAGGGCCTGCTGCACCAGCGAGTCGAACGCCGGGTCGCTGAAGCCGGCGGTGTTCTGGTGGTAGCCACCCACCCCTGCGGGACGAATGAACTCGCTGCCGAAGATGATGCGCAGTACGTCGGCGGTGTTGGTGTTCCAGTAGCCGAGGCGAATGTCGTAGTCCCAATCGGCCTGGCGCTTGGTCGCCTGCACGTCGCTCATCTGGTCGACGATCAGCTCGAAGCCGGCTTGCCGCGTGGTCGCCTGGACCTGTTCCCATAGGGTGTATTCGGAGGGTGGCGTGCGGTTGCCCATGACCACATGAACTTGCAGGCGCTTGCCCTCCTTCGTCCGATAGCCGTCGCTGTCCCGTTGGGTCCAGCCGGCCTGATCGAGCAGTTGTGCAGCCCTGGCAGGGTCGTAATCCTGGGCGTGCTGGAAGTCCGGGCTGTAGAAGCGGGTGGCCGGGCTCAAGGGTCCGCCTGCGCGAGGGAATTCATTGAAGTACACACTTTTCAGGGCGCCATCGATGTCGGCGCTGCGCACGAACGCTTCGCGCACCTTGAGGTCGTTGAACGGCGCGCGGGTGATGTTCAGCGTGCCGTTGGTGGGGTTGCCGGGGCGCTGGGCGATGATCAACTGCAGGTCGGGATTGCGTCGGGCCGCTTCATGGGATTCCGGGGGCAGCGCCTCAATGACGTCGACTTCACCGGCCTGCAGCGAGGCGAAGCGCACCGAGGGCTCCTGGATGAATTTCCAGACCACGCGGTCCAGCCAGGCCGGGCCCTGATGTTTGGCGGTGGGCGGCGCCCAGTTGTAGTCGGGGTTGCGCACCAGTTCGACCTGGCTCTGGCGGTCCCAGCGAACGATTTTGAAGGGGCCGCTGCCGACCGGGCTTTCGCAGTTGGTGTCACGGGGGCGCTGAAGGGCCGTCGGGGATTCGATGCCGAGGAAGCCCTGGGCGAGCACTTCGAGGAAGGCGGCATAGGGCGTCGCGAGGTGGACGACGGCGGTGTCGGCGTCGATCACGTCGGTGCTGCGGTATTGGCGAATGTAGCCGCCCGCTGTACTGGACTGGGTTTTGGGGTTGGCCATGTGGTCGAGGTTGGCTTTGATCGCGGCCGCGTTGAACGGGGTGCCGTCGGTAAAGTGCACGTCGTTGCGCAGGTGGAAGGTGTAGGTCAGGCCGTCGTCGGAGATTTCCCAGCTTTTCGCGAGCCAGGGACCGATGCGGCCTTCGGCGTCCATGGAGACGAGTGAGTCGAGGTACTGTTGGCCGATGAACACTTGGGGCATGTCGCCGGCGACGTGGGGGTCGAGGCAAGTCGGTTCGCGGTCGGTGGCATAGACGAGTGTGCCGCCTTTGACGGGTTGTTCGCTGCGGGCGACGGTGGAGGTGCTTTGTCCGCAGCCGAGCATGAGGCTGCAGAGGGTGGCCACGCCGAGGATGGCGGTGGGTTGGGTCCACGACCGGGGCCGAGGGTCGGGCAGTCGCAATGTGGGGGCGCGTTCTCGCATGGGTCCTGATGCCTTTGGTCCGGGATCAGGGTTATTGCACAAGGCATGCCGGGTTTTTCCAGCGGTAAATGCGGTGTGTCAGGCGGGTTTCGGGTTGCTGGCGGGGCAATTTGTGTGGCGGGTGTTGGTGGGGCAACAGCTCGGCTCTTTTTTTGGCTGCGCCGCGAGATCGAGATCGAGATCAAGATCAAGATCAAGGGCGTCGGCCTAACGGCCTCGATTTCGCCTTCGGCGAGTTACTTGGAAAAGCACTCCAAGTAACCAAGGGTGCTTGCTCCTGGTTGGGTTCCTCCTTCGTCGGAATACCCTCACTCCGACGACGCTCCGTGGGCCCGCGCCGAACGGACATCCATGTCCTGACGGC
>NZ_JBTOQG010000029.1:0-33106 GCF_055283955.1 Pseudomonas sp. HP_12 | reverse complement strand
CCGTGGGCCCGCCGCCATCCGCCATCCATGGCGGGGGGCGGCTCTCGCGGCATCCATGCCGCTCGGCCCACTCCGCGAGACCTGCGTTCAGCCTGCACCCAAGTCGCGATTGTCGTCGCCTGGACTTGCTGCGTAGAAGATCAAAAGCAACGGCAAAAGCTTCCCGGCTGAAGCCGGTCCCACAAAGTGCGCCGCCAATCTCAATGACTGCATGCGGTGCTTTTAGTGGGACCGGCTTTAGCCGGGAAGGGGCAGAAAGGAGCGCTATCCATGTCGGGATTTTCCGCAGATGCCTCGAACCAACATCGATCGCACATTTTTGATTGTCCTGCGAGCGGGACGATCTATCGCGTTTGCACCCTCTAATCACGCATTACCTCACAGGGTAGGATGACGCCACTTGATCGCCAGGCGGCGATTCTCACCTTGGGAAGCACTTTATGAAACTCTTGCACATCGATTCCAGCATCCTCGGCGATCACTCCGCTTCGCGTCAGTTGAGCCGCAGTGTCGTTCAGTCTTTTACCGCTATCACCCCTGATACTCAGGTGGTTTACCGCGATCTGGCGAATGAGCCACTCAATCATTTCTCCGGCGCCACGCTGGCCGCTGCCGGTACGCCGGTGGAAGGGCGTGACGCGGCGCAGGCGCTGGAAGTGGAAACCAACGAAGCGACGCTGGAAGAGTTTCTGTCGTCTGACGTGGTGGTCATCGGTGCGCCGATGTACAACTTCAGCATCCCGAGCCAGTTGAAGGCGTGGATTGACCGCATCTGTGTGGCCGGCCGCACCTTCCGCTACACCGAAGCCGGTCCGGAAGGGCTGTGCAAGGGTAAGAAAGTGATCGTCGTGTCGACCACCGGCGGTCTGCATCAGGGGCTGCCGAGCGGTGCCGGCCATGACGACCTGCTCAAGGTGGTGTTCGGTTTCATTGGCGTCACCGACCTGCACTTTGTCGTCGCCGAAGGTCTGGCTTATGGCGACGAGCCCCGTGCCGCTGCCATGGCTGCCGCGCAGAAGCACATCAGCGAAACGCTGTTCGCGTAAGCCCGACCCGTCGAGCGTTCCCGCGAGGGGCTCGAAGCGATAAAAAAGCGCCACCCGAAAGCCCTGTCATCACCGGCCTGCACGCCGTCTTTTGACGGGGCTTTCGTCGTTTTGCGGCCGCACGTTCAGCCCCGCGACAGCCTTTATGACTTCTTTGCGCGTAACCTCTTCGAAGCACCGTAGAATGCCGGCCCATCCGGTCGGTTCTGCGTCAAACGGCGGCCGACGTCTTCAATTCATCGAGCTTGGCCCGCCTTGTGCACCATTGATCCTCAAACGTTTCGGAATGTTATCGAACCCCACGGGTCAGATAGCGACAGACGCCGTTTTCGCGGGGCTTTGGCCCTTGAGCGTCTGAATGGCCAGGCATGGGTTGATAAGGTGAGGGGCATTGCAATGATGCGTCTTTGTGCAGTGATGATGATCAGCCTGCTGGGCAGCCTGATTTCGGTGCAGGCCAGTGAGCTGCAGAGCTGGAGCGTGGGCTTTCACGAGCTGACGTTTCTCGATCCGCTGGATTCCCGGCCCATGCACGCCTACGCCTTTTACCCCTCCACCGACGATGAGCACGTCACCCGCGTTCAGGGTTATCCGATTGAGGCGTCGGAAGACGCGACCATTGCCATGGGCCGTTTCCCGCTGCTGATGCTGTCTCACGGCAACACCGGCACGCCGCTGGCGCAACATGACTTGGCGACGTCCTTGGCGCGCAAGGGGTTTGTCGTCGTGGCGGTGTTCCATCCGGGCGACAACTACATGGACCACAGCCGTCTGGGCAGCCTGAGCAATCTCTACGGCCGCCCGCTGCAAATATCCGAAGCCATCAGTGCCGCATTGATCGACCCGATGCTGTCGCCGTACATCAGCGCGCGTCGGGTTGGGGTGATCGGTTATTCGGCGGGTGGCGAAACGGCATTGATTCTCGCCGGTGCCCAGCCTGATCTGCAGCGTCTGCGCCATTACTGCACCGAGCGCCCGCAGGACCGGGATGCCTGCAAGACCCAGGGCGAACTGGTGGCGGACCGTGATGACCTGCACGCCCAGGCCGATCCCCGAGTAGGCGCATTGATGTTGATGGCGCCGCTGGGGTTGATGTTTGGTCGGCAGACCCTGGCGGATGTGCACGTGCCGGTGTTGCTGTACAGCGGCGACGGCGACGAACTGCTCGCCATCGACAAGAACGCCGAAGCGCTGGCGCGCAAGCTGCCCGATGTCTCGGATTTCAAACTGTTCGCCGGGGCGGGGCACTTTGTGTTCATGGCGCCCTGTGATGACGAGCAACGCGCCACCCAGCCCGGGCTGTGCACCGACGCCATTGGCGTCAATCGCGAAAGCATTCACCGCGACCTGAGCACGGAAGCCGTGCGCTTTTTCGGCACCGCCCTGGGCTCGCCGACCAGCACCGCCGGCATGCAGACCGCGGCGCATCGCGAGTTCGAACCCGCCAACACCCTGGATCAGTAAGGCTCACTTAGAACCTGAGCACACCCGCGCTGCCTACTGGGCGTCCGCCGCGGGTGAGGGCGTGGGCTTGCCACGAATCACTTTGCCGCGTCGCTCGGCAATCTCCCGCGCCTGACCATCACGCTGCCCGCCGGTACGTGCCTCGCTGATCAACGCCGGAATCAGCGGCCCTTCCGGCAGATTTTTCCAGAACCGCGCCGGAAGATGGCCCTGCATGACTTTCGGATTGAGCCGCGCCGGATTGAAGATGTGGCTGTAGTAGGTCAACCAGAGATTGCCATGGGGATCGTCGGCATTGCGCGCCAGCGACTGCCACGCCTCCGGGCACACTGGCTGATGAATCAGCTGTTTGCCGTCATAGAACACGCCGTCCTTGGGCGTCGCGATCATCCAGCGATGACGACCCATGCGCCCGATGAAATGCTCACTGGCGGTGCGCAGAATGTCATGGGCGGGCTCGTGCCACGCGACGTATTCCGGCAGGCAGGTCATCTCCAGCAACGCCGCCTTGGCCGCGACGTCTTCGGCATTTTCGATCACCGGCAGCGCTACGAAGCGCAAGAATGCATGGAGATGATGGGCTTCACGGCTGACCTGTTTCAGGCGCCGGTGCAGTTCGCTGCCGAGTTTGTCGCCGGCCAACATGGCCGTGCGATCACCGTGGCTCACGCGCCATAGCACTTCATAGAGCAGCGTCCAGCGCTGATCGCCGCAGAATTGCGCCGCGTTTTGCAGCAGTTCCAGCAATTCCAGGGGAATGCGCGCGCGGAACGGACCAGATTCGTCGGGGTAATCGGTGTCGCTGGCGAACAGGTCGGCGTCCTGCTGCACGCTCCAGCTCACTTGGTCCGGGTTGATCTGATGGCTCATCAGCCAGCGCGCCTGCTGCCGCCAGGTGTCGAATGAGTCGGCGCAATCGAGAATGATCATCCCCACAGCGCCATTTGTTGCGGCTGCGGTTTGTCCCGCAGTTGCTCGCGCAGATCGATGCTTGAACTCTCGGCCTGACGCGGATGGTAGTCGCTGGTGATGATGAACGGCTTGGCCTTGGCCAGCACGCAGCGCAGGCGGGTCAGGTCTTCATAGCGAATGCGACGCTGGCGGCGCAGTTCGACCAGACGCTTGGTGGTGCGGATGCCGATGCCGGGGATCCGCGCGATCATCGCCGGCTCCGCGCGGTTGAGGTCCAGCGGGAAGATGTCGCGGTGCTCCAGCGCCCAGGCCAGTTTCGGGTCGATGTCCAGGGCCAGATGCCCCGGGCCTTGCAGCAACTCGTTGGCGCTGTAGCCATAACTGCGCAGCAGGAAGTCGGCCTGATACAGCCGGTGCTCGCGCATCAACGGCGGCGCGGCGTGGGGCACGCTTTTCGGGCTGTTGGGAATCGGGCTGAACGCGGAGTAGTAGACGCGCTTGAGGCGGAAGTCGCCGTACAGCGATTCAGCGGTGTGCAGGATGGTGCTGTCATCGGTTTCGTCGGCACCGACAATCATCTGCGTGCTTTGACCGGCCGGCGTGAATTTTGGCGCCCGCGGCTCGTTGAGAATGGTTTGCTGGCCGGTGTAGATGGTTTGCATGGCCTGCTTGATCGAGCCCATTTCCTTTTCCGGCGCGAGGGTCTGCAGGCCCAGCTGAGTCGGCAGCTCGATGTTGACGCTGAGGCGATCGGCGTAGCGGCCGGCTTCTTCGATCAGCGCGGGATCGGCTTCGGGGATCGTCTTCAGGTGGATGTAGCCACGGAACTCGTGGTCTTCACGCAGCAGTTTGGCTACGCGAATCAGCTGTTCCATGGTGTAGTCCGCCGAGCGGATAATCCCGGAGCTGAGAAACAACCCGCTGACGCAGTTGCGGCGGTAGAAGTCCATGGTCAGCGTGACCACTTCTTCGGGGCTGAAGCGTGCGCGGGGCACGTCGCTGGACCGGCGATTGACGCAGTACTGGCAATCGTACAGACAGAAGTTGGTGAGGAGGATTTTCAGCAGCGAGACACAGCGCCCGTCAGGGGTGTAACTGTGGCAGATGCCCATGCCGGTGCTCGAGCCGAGGCCGGATTTGCCCTCGGAACTGCGCTTGGGTGCGGCACTGCTGGCGCAGGAAGCGTCGTACTTGGCCGCGTCGGCGAGGATGCTCAGCTTGTCGATCAGCTGCATGGATTTTCTCGATACTGTTTTTATGTACAGTATCGAGTTGTCCGGGGATGAACAAGGGCCGATCGGATGGATGGCCGGTCGATCAACTGATGCGCTGTACCAATTCCTTCAATTCACCAAAATCTTTGACGCGATGGAAGTTGGCATTCCCCATGAAGGCCGAGAAATCCGTGTCGCCATAGCCCGCCACCTGCGCACCGGCACCCAGCCCGGCCTCGACGCCCGGTATGCTGTCTTCCACCAGCAGGCACTGAGTCGGCGGCAGGCCCAGCAATTCTGCAGCGTGTTCGATCAGTATCGGGGACGGTTTCCACGATTGCACTTCATAGGCACTGACGATCAGGCCATGGAACACGTCCAGCAGGCCGACGGTGCTCAGACAGGTTTCGATCTTGCTGCGCGGGCCGTTGGAGGCGACACATTTAGGCAGCGACAGGTTGCGCACGAACTCGACCGCGCCGGGCATTTCTTCCAGCCGTTCCCGCAGCAGCGGCAGGGTGCGCGCGCGGAATTCGGTTTCGATGTCGTCGCTGGGCAGCCACGGATAGTCGCGGCACAGGCCTTCCAGGCACAGCGCAAACTGCACGCCACGAAAGCGTTGCAGCACTTCGTCAACGGTCAGCAACACCTGGTGTTTGTTAAGGATGTCGCGCAGCAAGCCGGCTGCGAGCCGTTCGCTGTCAACCAGGGTTCCGTCGCAGTCAAAAATGACGCCGGCAATATTCAAACAGGGTTCTCCTTCTTTCTCGATCAGGTTGCCTGATCGGAATGCATGTGCAGATGTCTGGAATCCGGGTAGGGGCTGTTCGACCGGCATTATCCCGAAAAGTTGGCATCGATGTTCGGGCACTGACTTACGGTACGGCCCGTTCGGTCCACCCTACGGCAGTGCAGGCCTTTGAACAGTAGTGCGAGCAGGCCGACGGCTTGATCGTCAGGCCTGCACATGAAGCGCCGGTTACAGCTCGACCGGCGTGACCAGCGTCCCTTTCTCGAAATGACCACTGACGTTGGCGAACACCAGATCGGCCATGGCCTGGCGCGTTTCGTAGGTCCCCGAGCCGATGTGCGGGGTCAGCACCACATTGTCCAGCTTCAACAGCTCGGCTGGCACATTGGGTTCGTCTTCGAACACGTCGAGGCCGGCGCCGGCGATTTCCGAGGCCAGCAGCGAAGCTACGAGGGCCTTCTCGTCGACAACGCTGCCGCGAGCGACGTTGATCAGAAACGACTTGGGTCCGAGCGCCCTAAGCACTTCGGCGTCGATCAGGTGCTGGGTGTCCGGGCCACCGGGGACGATGACAATCAGGTAGTCCGAGTCCTGAGCCAGGTGCTGAAGGTTGTTGTAGTGCTGGTAGGACACATCGTCATAGGCCCGACCACGGCGGAAGTAGGCGATGTTCATCTCGAACGCAGCAGCACGTTTGGCGATGGTCTTGCCGATCTTGCCCAGACCGACGATGCCGCAGGTCTTGCCGCACAGGTCGTTGCCCAGGGGAAATTTGCCGTTGGGCCACTGGCCGGCCCGCACGAAGCGCTCCGCTTCGCTGATGCGCCGGGATACGCCGAGCATCAGCGCCATGGCGGTTTCGGCGACGGCGTTGTTGAGCACGTCGGGGGTGTTGCTCAGTTTGATGCCACGGCGCGCCAGGTACTGAGTGTCGACCGCGTCATAGCCGACGCCGAAGCTGTTGACCACCTCCAGATTCGGCAGGCGATCGAGAATGGCGTTGTCAGTGCCGAACACGCCGCTGGTGACGACGCCGCGCACCTTGGTCCCGTGCTGGTCGGCCCAGGTGTCGATGTCGTTGATGTCGGCGAGTTTGTGCACGCGGTAATCGCGCTCTAGGTTTTGCATCAGCGAGGCGTGCATCGGGCCCCAGACCAAAATGTCGGCTTTCTTGTCACTCATTGTGTTCTCCTTTGTCAGGCCAGATAGGTGTCGGTGCTCAGCACCTCGGCATAGGCAAAGCCCAACGCTGACATGAATGCGGCGTGAACCTGGGCGGCAGGCACTACGCTGCCTTCGAATTCCAGGTCGCGGCTGGCGCAGGCGTCGTGGATGACTTTGACGGTGTAACCGAGGTCCGCCGCCGCACGGGTGGTGGCGTCGATGCACATGTGGCTCATGGAACCGATGATGACCAGGTTCTCGATGCCTTTGTCTTTGAGCAGCGCTTGCAGCCCGGTTTCACGAAACGAGTTGGGGAAGTGCTTGAGCACCACCGTTTCGCTTTCAAGGTTCAGGACTTTGGGGTGCAGCTTTGCGCCATCGGAGCCAGGGGTGAAGAAGGGTGCGTCGGCGCCTGATTCATGGCGGATGAACACGACCAGATCCCCGGCGTCCCGAGCGGCCTGAATCACCTTGGCGGCGTTGTCGGCGGCGGCATCGGCGCCTGCGAGGGGCCATTTGCCGCCGGGAAAGTAGTCGTTCTGGATATCGACTACGATGAGCGCTGTGGTGGACATTCGGGCTTCCTTGTTGAATGGGTAGGGTGGGTCAGAGTAATGCCTGCCCGAGCGTAGGGCCACTCCCGCTTCGCAGCTTGAACGCGATGTTTTTGTGGGACCGTATCCAGCCCTGTTTGAATCAGCAGCGCTCCCCGCTGTCCATAGCCCGCCACCCCGTTTGAGTAACCAGCGAGAAGTCATGCCCGTGAATGGAATCAGCCGCCACCTCCATGCCCTAGCCAGCCTGATTCTGCTGGCGGTCCTCGCCGGTTGCAGCGCGCAACGCAGCCAGGAACCCGCGCCGGAACCCTCGGTGGTGCGCAGTGAAATCGTGCGGTTGTTGCCCGCCACTGTCGCCGACCGCCAGGGCTGGGCCCAGGACATTCAGCGGGCATTCGAGGCGCAGCACATCAACCCCAGCGTTGAAAACCTCTGTTCCGTGCTGGCCGTGACCGAGCAGGAATCCAATTTCCAGGTCGACCCGGCCGTCCCCGGCATGGGCAAGATCGCCCAGGATGAAATTGACCGTCGCGCCAGCAAGGCGCACATCCCTAACCTGCTAGTGCGCAGCGCACTGGACATCCGCTCCTCGACCGGCAAGACCTTCAACGAACGCCTCAGCGCCGCCCGCACGGAAAAAGACCTGAGCGCAATCTTCGATGACTTCATCGACATGGTGCCGCTGGGTCGTACCCTGTTCGGCAATTTCAACCCCGTGCACACCGCCGGGCCCATGCAGGTCAGCATCGAATTTGCCGAGCGCCAGGCCCGGGATTATCCGTATCCGGTGGAGGGTTCTATTCGCCATGAAGTGTTCAGCCGTCGCGGCGGCATGTACTTCGGCATCGCCCACCTGCTGGGTTATCCGGTCAGCTATGACAGGCCGCTGTACCGCTTCGCCGACTTCAACGCCGGCTGGTACGCCAGCCGTAATGCGGCGTTCCAGAGCGCTCTGGCGCGGGTGTCCGGCAAACGTCTGGCGCTGGATGGCGACCTGATCAGCTACGGTTTCGGCCCGGCGCTGGGGCAGACCGAACTGGCGGTTCGCAGCCTCTACCCGCAGCTGGACATGCGCAACACGACCATCCGCAGCCAGTTGGAGAAGGGCGAAACCCTGGCCTTCGAAGACACCGAGCTGTACGCGAAGATTTTCGCCATGGCCGACAAGGCCGCCGGCAAGCCGCTGCCGAGGGCGATTTTGCCGGGCATCGTGCTGGAAAGTCCGAAGATCACCCGCAAGCTGACCACGGCCTGGTTCGCCCAGCGGGTGGACGAGCGGCGGGTTCGCTGCATGGCGCGGGCGTCCGGGTCATTGAAGTGAGGGCGTGATTGTCAAAAGCTTCCCGGCTAAAGCCGGTCCCACATTCAATTTGCAGGAGGCACCCCTTGTGAGCCGTGACATCGAAACACCGATCATCATCACCAGCAGCAACCCCGTGGCCGAAGAGCAGGCCGCGGATGCTCAGGTCGCTGACGCCATGCTGTTCGGATCGCCGAAAGACCGGCTGGACTTCTACCGCAAGGAGATCCAGTACGAGACGGCCATCCTCTCCAACCGCACCAACGCCTATTTGTCCGCGCAATCGTTTCTGGTGATCGCCTTCGCCTCGTCGATGGCTAATCTCAATCCCGAGTGGGGCAAGATGTTCACGCTGGTGGTGCCGCCATTCCTGACACTGCTCGGGCTGATCAGCTCCATGCACGCCTGGCCCGGCATCCGCGCCGCTTACGAAATCATCGATCACTGGCATTTCAAGCAGGCTCAATTGCTCAGCAGCCAGCCGGCCATGGGGCTCGCCTACGACGACTCGCCCCTGTTCAGCGAGCACGAATCCAGCGAGAAGGGCTATCGTAAATCGCTGATGTTCTCCATGCGCACGCCGTGGCTGTTCACCGTGTTCTGGTTTTTGCTGGGGGCCTTTTCCATCTATGTTCAAGTGGTCGACAGCGTGTTTTAAGGCCGTGACGATCGCGCCGATAAAGAAACAGCGAAAACGGGCTGATGTTACCTTGACACCAAGTCATGGCAGGCGTATTTCGTCTGCCCGGTTCACGCCCGTTGCAGCGCCTGCAAACCCGTTAGCCAGACAGCCTGTTGGTCCGCGCCTTGCAACAACTTGCCGCTCAACGTTCCGTGCTGTTTTTTTGACCATTCCGCATATTTCACAGGCCCGCTCAAGTCGACCAACTCTAACTCTCGACGTGCACTCACTGGAGCCACCCTCATGGCAGCATTGCAACAAATCACCGTTGACGCGCTCAAGCGCTCGGAATCCCAGCTTGCCGTTCAGTGGCACGCCGACCTGGAAGCCAGCGGCGCGACACGCAATCTCAAAACCGAAGAGATTCGCCAGCAAGTTACCGACTTCCTGCGCCTGCTGACGTCGACCCTCGAGAAGGGTGGCTCGGTCAACATCACCACCACCGAGTGGGATGACGTTCGCCACTTCCTGGAAAAACTCTCCAGCCAGCGTGCGTTGGCCGGTCAGGATTCCCAGCAGACCGCCAGCTTCATCTTCGCCCTCAAGGGCCCGTTGTTCACCCAACTGCAGCGCGACTTCGCCGACCAGCCCGCGCTGGTTGCCGAGCAAGTGATGCAGATTTCCGAACTGCTCGATGGCCTCGGCCTGCACACCATTCGCACCTATCAGAAGTCCCGCGAGGCGGTGATCAAGCGTCAGCAGGAAGAGCTGCTCGAGCTGTCCACCCCCGTGGTGAAACTGTGGGACGGCGTTCTGGCGTTGCCGATGATCGGCACGCTGGATTCGCAACGCACCCAAGTGGTCATGGAATCCCTGTTGCAGCGCATCGTCGACACCGGCGCGGAAATCGCGATCATCGACATCACCGGTGTGCCGACCGTCGACACCCTGGTGGCCCAGCACTTGCTCAAGACCGTCACGGCGATTCGCCTGATGGGCGCGGATTGCATCATCAGCGGTGTGCGTCCGCAGATTGCCCAGACCATCGTGCACCTGGGCCTGGATCTGCAAGGCGTGGTCACCAAAGCCAACCTCGCCGACGCGCTGGCACTGGCCCTGCGCCGTCTCGGCGTCACCATTACCAAGGCGGTATGAGCCCATGGAGCGCATCCCGATTCTGCAGATGGGCGACTTTCTGCTCGTCACTATCCAGGTGGACATGCATGACCAACTGGCGATGACGCTGCAGGACGACTTGTCCGAACGCATCAGCCGTACCTCGGCCCGTGGCGTGCTCATCGACATCTCCGCGCTGGACATGGTCGATTCGTTCATTGGCCGGATGATCGGCATGATTTCCGGCCTGTCGCGGATCATGGACGCCGAAACCGTGCTGGTGGGCATGCAGCCTGCTGTCGCCATCACTCTGGTCGAACTGGGCATGACCCTGCCGGGCGTCAGCACTGCGCTGAACGTCGAGCGCGGCATGAAACTGCTGCGCGAGAGAGCCTATTCCCAATGAGCGTGCGCAGCAGCGGCACTCAACCCATTCGCATCGAGCAGGACGTCGTGCTCGCCCGCCAGACCACTCGCAAGCTTGCCCAGGAATGCGGCATGCGCCTGATCGACCTGACCAAACTGGTGACAGCGGTCAGCGAGCTGGCGCGCAACACCATGGTCTATGGCGGCGGCGGTGACATGGACTGGCAGATCATCGAGGACGGCGTGCGCGTTGGCCTGAGCCTGACCTTTCGCGACGAAGGTCCGGGGATTCCCGACCTGAAGCTGGCGATGACCGACGGCTGGACCTCCGGCGGCGGTCTGGGCCTTGGCCTGACCGGTGCCAAGCGGCTGGTGGACGACTTCGAGCTGGACACCGCGCCCGGCGCAGGCACCCGTGTAACGATCTGCAAATGGACGTGAGCCTGCACAGCCACTTGACTCAGGTGTTGCCGATCGAGGACATCAGTCAGGTCGGCCACGCCCGACGCACCGCGCAAAAGCTCGCCGAACAAGCCGGCTTCGACGAGGCCGACTGCGGCCGCGTTGCGCTGGTCACCACGGAGCTGGCGAGCAACATTCTCAAGCACGCGCAGAGCGGCCAATTGCACGTGCGTGTGCTGCCCGGCGATGTTTCCGGCGACGCAGCTTCTGCGGTGCCGGGCGTCGAGATCATTGCCATCGACCGGGGCAAGGGGTTCGACGTGCAGAACTGCATGGCCGACGGCTTTTCCAGCCGTGGCACCCAGGGCATCGGCCTGGGCTCGATTCTGCGTCAGGCGCAAGTGTTCGACGTGCACAGCGACGCTCGCGGCAGCGCGCTGCTGACGCGTTTCTTTCCACGCAAAAGCGTGGTGAAGGACCTGCGCATGGGCATCGCGCAGCAGTCGCTGCACGATGACCCGGCCTGTGGCGATGTGTGGGAAGTTGCGGTCAAGGGCCAACAGGTGGCGATCATGATGATCGACGGCCTGGGCCATGGCCCTGAGGCGGAAGAGGCCGGGATGGCCGGTGCCCGGGCGTTCATGAGAAATCCCTTCGCTGATCCTGGCGTGCTGCTGGAAGACCTGCACTTCGACATGCGCGGCAGCCGGGGCGGCGCGGCTGCGCTGGCGCTGTATGATGGCGCGTCGGGCAAGCTGCGCTTCATCGGCATCGGCAATATCGGCGCGACGCTGATCGGCGACGACAAAACCCGGGGCATACCCTCGCACCCGGGCATTGTCGGCCTGCAATACCGGAAGATTCCGCCCATCGACTACGCCGACTGCACCGGTCAGTTGCTGATCATGTTCAGCGACGGCCTGCAATCGCGTTGGAATCTTCGCGACTATCCGGGTCTGATGTACCGACACCCGGCGATCATTGCAGCGGTGTTACACCGCGATTATTGCCGGGGCAGGGACGACGTAACGGTATTGGTGATGGCTCTGGAGACGCTCGATGACTGACAACACTGCCCGCGAGACGCTCGAGGGCTCCCCCGCACTGGCGACCGAACTCGAGCTCCAGCGCGTGCGAGCCGAAGCGGCAGCCCTTCGCGCCGAGCTCGACGAGACGAACCAGGGCGTACTTGCCCTGTACGGCGAGCTCGACATGCAGGCCGAGCAGCTGCGCCAGGCGTCTGACCTGAAAAGCCGTTTTCTGGCCTACATGAGCCATGAGTTCCGTACGCCGCTGGGTTCGATCCTGAGTATCGCGAGCCTGCTGTCCGACGAGTTGGACGGCACGTTGAGCCCGGAACAGCACAAGCAGGTCGCCTTTGTCAGCAACGCCGCGCGGGAATTGAGCGACATGGTCGATGACCTGCTCGACCTGGCGAAGATCGAAGCGGGCCGCATTTCCATCTCGCCGGCGTGGTTTGACATGTTCGATCTGTTTTCGGCGCTGCGCGGGATGTTCCGGCCTATCGTCGACACCTCGGCCGTGGACCTCATCTTCGAAGAGCCCGCGGGTCTGCCGAGGCTCTACACCGATGATCAGAAGCTCGGGCAGATCCTGCGCAACTTCATTTCCAACTCCCTGAAATTCACCCAGCGCGGCGAAGTACGGGTGTCGGCGCGGCTGGAGTCCGAGGACTCGATTCGCTTTGCGGTGACCGACACCGGCATCGGTATTCCTCAGGAGCTCCACGGCGCGCTGTTCGAAGATTTCATTCAGGTCGACTCGCCGCTGCAAAAACGCCTGCGCGGGACGGGGCTGGGTTTGTCCCTGTGCAAACGCTTCGCCGAATTGCTCGGTGGTCATGTGGGCGTGGAGAGCGAGCCCGGTGTCGGCTCGACGTTTTATGTGGTGATCCCGTTGGCACTGGCCCAGGAGCCTGCGGATGAAGCCTGAAACCCGGCTGCTGATCGTTGATGACAACACCGCGACCCGCTACGCCCTGCGTCGGCGCATGGAGCGCCAGGGCTTTGTGGTCTCGGAAGCCGGCACCGGCACCGAAGGCCTTGCGCTGATCGCCGAGCGGATCCCCGACGCGCTGATTCTGGACGTCAACCTGCCGGACATGAGCGGCTTCGACATCGTTCGGCAGTTGCGCGCTGCGCCCCGCACGGCGCTGTTGCCGGTGGTCCACGTCTCTGCGGCCTCGATCCAGACCGGCGACATCGTGACCGGCCTTGAAGCCGGCGCGGACGCGTATCTGGTCCACCCGGTCGACCCCGACGTGCTGCTCGCCACCCTGCGTACACTGCTGCGGGTGCGGGATACCGAATACGCGTTGCGTGACAGCGAAGAGCGCTTTCGCGAAATTTTCGCCAACGTCTCGGCGCCGATTGCGGTGATGGACGGCCATCTGAAAGTCCACGAAGCCAACCATGCCTTTGCCCAGTTGCTGGGGCAGGCCGCTGGCGACAACTCGGTGCTGCGCAGCTTCAGCGAAGACCAGGGCTCGGCGCTGGACGGGCTGCGTGAAGCGCTGGAAGCGGGCGAGCGCTGGATGGGCACGCTGAGCATGCGGGTCAAGGGCGAGCTGCGCGAAACCGAATGGCAGGTGTCGCCGTATCGGGTCAGCGGCATGAGCCTGGTCTTCATCGAAGACGTCACCGAGCACCGCCGCCGCGAACAGTCGCATCTGCAGCAGCTGGACTCGGTCAACAGCCGGCTCGCCCACGAAGTCGCCGAGCGCGCCCGGACCGAAGAGCAGTTGCTGCAGGCGCAGAAAATGGACGCCATCGGCAAGCTCACCGGCGGCATCGCCCACGACTTCAACAACCTCTTGACGGGCATCGTCACCGGGCTTGAGCTGATCAAGAAGCGCACCGAAGACGGTCGCACCGAAAAAGTCATGACCTACGCCGATGCCGCATTGGCGTCGGCGAAAAGCGCGTCGGCATTGACCCATCGTCTGCTGGCCTTTGCTCGCCAGCAGCCCCTCGACACCCGCGCTGCGGACGTCAATCAGTACGTGCGCTCCCTTGAAGACCTGCTGGGCCGCACCATCGGCAAAGGTATCTGCCTGACCCTTGAGCTGACGTCGCGCAGCGCCGTGGCGATGGTCGACGCCGGCCAGCTCGAAAGCGCCGTGCTCAATCTGGTGATCAACGCCCGTGACGCGTTGCCCGCGGGCGGAAACATCTGGATCAGTACCTTCGAGACCTATTCCCAGGGTCATTCCCGCATGGCGGACGGCGCGTACATTGCACTGACCGTGCGCGATGACGGCGTCGGCATCGAGCACCATCTGATCGATAAAGTGTTCGACCCGTTCTTCACCACCAAGCCCATCGGCCAGGGCACCGGCCTGGGCCTGTCGACGATCTATGGTTTCGCCCGCCAGTCGGGTGGCGACGTGCAGATTCGCAGCGTTGTCGGCCACGGCACCGAGGTTACGCTGCTGCTGCCGGCGGCGGACGAGCAGCGCGTCGAGCCGCAGCAGCCTGCCGCCGTCGTCGCGCAGGGGGCAGGGGAGCACGTGCTGATCGTTGAAGACACGGCCTCGGTGCGCATGTTCGTCAATGAAATCCTCACCGATGCCGGTTATCGCTGCAC
Organism: Pseudomonas sp. HP_12; assembly: GCF_055283955.1. NCBI lineage: Bacteria > Pseudomonadati > Pseudomonadota > Gammaproteobacteria > Pseudomonadales > Pseudomonadaceae > Pseudomonas > Pseudomonas sp. HP_12. The sequence goes on along the minus strand of NZ_JBTOQG010000029.1, from coordinate 18,586 downwards.
CCCGGTTGCCGATGTCGGCACGGCGCTGTCCTGCCTGGAGCACGACGGCACTATCGACCTGTTGCTCACCGACGTCGGCATGCCCGAAATGAATGGCCGCGAGGTGGCCCAGCGCGGCCGAAGCTGGCGTCCTGACCTGCCGGTGCTGTTCATGACCGGCTACGCCGAGAACGCGCTCAATCGTCAGGACTTTTTGGGCGAACGGATGGATATGATTCTCAAACCCTTCCAGTTGGTGGAGTTTCTGTCGAAAGTAAGGGCCATGGTCGACAGCTGAATGCGAATGAATGGTTTTTTTCTCGTGAATCAGTCAGTTCGGAGTATTTGAGCCGGTCGGTTTTTGTTACCGTGTGCGGCATCCCCATCCGTGCCGCCTTTCCGGCACATATTACCGACGCCGTTTGCCCAAACGTTGACGGTGAAGGAGCGAGACCTTGACCCTTAGCGACGACGACGGCCTTCAGGGCGCGATTGAGCATTGCGCGCGTGAACCGATCCAGATCCCCGGCAGCATTCAGCCCCACGGCTTTCTGCTGGTCATCGACGAAGCGGCTTCGACCATCATTCAAGTCAGTGCCAATGTCAGCGACTGGCTCGGGCTGGAGCCTCAGTCGTTGATCGGCGCCACCCTGACCCGCGTGTTCGCCGAGCCCGAGCGGCTGCTCCAACGGCTGCAAGCGCTGCCTGAAGAAGAACAGAACCCGTTCCACATCGGTGATGTGCGTTTCCTCTCAGGTTCCAGCACGGCTCAGCCGATGACCATGATGGTTCATCGTCACGATCAGGTCCTGATCGCCGAGTTCGAGCCGGCCGGTGACATGACCGGCGCCTACGGCAATGTTTACCCGCTGATGCGCGGGTTCATCAGCCAGATGACCGTAGACGAAAGCATCGAAGCGCTGTGTCAGCGATCGGTCTCCGAGGTGAAGCGCATCACCGGCTTCGGTCGGGTCAAGGCCTACCACTTCGATGTCGATGGAAACGGCCTGGTCAATGCCGAAGCGGCAGATGACGACTATGAAAGCCTGCTCGGCCTTAGCTTCCCGGCGTCTGACGTGCCTGCCCAGGCCCGGGCGCTGTATCTGGCCAACCGTATTCGTGTCATTGAAAACGCCAACTACCAGCCATCGCCGCTGTTACCCGCCAACAATCCCCTGACCGGCGCACCGCTGGACTTGACGTTCGCCACGTTGCGCAGCGTGTCGCCGGTGCATCTGCAGTACATGCGCAACATGCAGACGATGGCCTCAATGTCGATCTCCATCGTGGTGCGCGGGCGGTTGTGGGGCCTGATTTCCTGCCACCACGCGACGCCGCGCCGGGTCAGCTTCCAGACCCGGACCGCCTGTGAACTGCTGGGCAGCGTCTTGTCCCTGCAGATCGAGAGCAAGGAAGCCCATGCCGCCAACCAGCGCATGCTCAGCCTGCGCCGACAAATCGTGCAGATGCTCGCGGCCATGGCCGACCTCGACAGCGTGACCGGCGGCCTGCGCGCGATGCCCGAGGTGTTGCTGGGTTTTGTCGGTGCCAGCGGCGCGGCGGTGATTTCCGGCGCCAGCGTCGATGTCTACGGCGAAACCCCCGAGCGCGAGCAGATCGTCAAGCTTGCCGAGTGGCTGAGCGGCCGTGATCCCCACGAGGTCTTCCGCTCCGACAACATCAGCCGCGACATTCCCCAGCTGCCCGTGCTGGCCACCTCGGTCAGCGGCGTGCTGGCGACGGCGATCTCCGAGTTGCATTCCAACTTCATCATCTGGTTCCGGCCCGAGCAGGCTCGCGTGGTCAACTGGGCAGGCAAACCGGAAAAAAGTGTCAGCCCGAGTGGCTCGCTGAACCCGCGTCACAGCTTCGCCCTGTGGCAGCAGACCGTGCGCGGGTTCTCCCGACCGTGGGACGACATGGATTGCGAAGCGGTGATCGAGCTGCGAGCGGCCGTGCTCGGCATCGTCCTGCGCAAGGCTGAAGAAATGGCCGCACTGGCCGATGAATTGAAGAAATCCAACAAAGAGCTCGAAGCGTTTTCCTACAGCGTCTCCCACGACTTGCGTGCGCCGTTGCGCCACATTGCCGGGTACGCCGAGCTGTTGAATGACATCGAAGGCAGCAAGCTGTCTGACCGAGGCGTACGCTTCCTGGAAAACATCAGTGATTCGGCACGATTCGCCGGTACGCTGGTCGACAACCTGCTGAGCTTCTCGCAGATGGGCCGCTCTGCGATGCGTTTCTCCGACGTGGACCTGAATGCCATGGTCGAGTCGATTCGCCGGGAAATGCTGCCTGATTACGAAGGCCGCGCGCTGGAGTGGAAGGTCACCGGTCCACTGCCCGTGGTAATTGCCGATGCGGCGTTCCTGCATCTGGCGATGCGCAACCTGTTGTCCAACGCGATCAAGTACACCCGCAACCAGGACCCGGCAGTGATCGAGGTGGGGAGTTACGAGGAAGACGGCAAGGTCGTGGTGTTCATCCGCGATAACGGCGTCGGCTTCGACATGGCCTACGCCAGCAAGCTGTTCGGGGTGTTCCAGCGCCTGCACCGCATGGAGGAATTCGAAGGCACCGGCATTGGCCTGGCAAGTGTCCGACGGATCATCGAACGCCATGACGGCACTGTGTGGGCGCACAGCCAGTTGGGCCATGGCGCCACTTTTTATTTTGCGCTGCCCAAGCGCGGTTTGACCGTAACTCTTTGAGTGTCGAAGGAGACGCCCAGTGCTTAAACCCATTCTTCTGGTGGAAGACAATCCGAACGATCTCGAGCTGACCCTTGTCGCTCTGGAACGTAGCCAGTTGGCCAACGAAGTTATTGTGTTGCGTGACGGTGCAGAAGCCCTTGATTACCTGCTGCGCCGCAACCACCATCACGATCGCGTGGTGGGCAATCCGGCGGTGATGCTGCTGGACCTGAAACTGCCAAAAGTCGACGGCCTTGAAGTGCTCAAGGTCATCCGCGAAACCGAGGAACTGCGCAGCATTCCGGTCGTGATGCTCACGTCTTCCCGCGAAGAACCCGATTTGGACCGCGCCTACTCGCTGGGTGTGAACGCTTACGTGGTCAAGCCGGTCGAATTCAAGGAATTCGTCTCGGCGATCTCGGATCTTGGCGTGTTCTGGGCAGTCCTGAACGAGCCTCCGCCGGGTTCCCTGCGACTCGCCCGTCGCCCGGGATCCTGAATCCGGCGCTTGCTGGCCTGCGTCAACGCATTCGCGCAAGCCCCTACTGGAACAATGACTTTTATCCATGTCGTTATCGCAGCTTAAATTGCTTTTGGTCGAAGACAGTTCGCTCGATGCGGAGCTGATTCTCCTCACCCTCGAAAACAGTGGGCTGAAGGTCGACGCTACGCTGGTCTACAACCACCAGGACGTCGAACGTGAGCTGACGGCCGCACGTTTCGACCTCATTCTCAGCGATTATCTGTTGCCGGGCTCGTCAGGAGCCGACGTGCTCAATAGCGCGTTGCGGCTGGCCCCGAAGACGCCGTTCATCTTTCTCTCGGGGATCTTCGGCGAGCAGCATGCCGTCGAGATGATGCGCATGGGCGCCATTGATTACGTCCTCAAGCAGAACATGAAAATGCTGCCCAAGGCGGTGGTGCGCGCGGTGTCCGAAGTGCAGGAGCGGGAAAAGCGCCTGTACGCCGAGAAGACGCTGCAAGTCGCGGAAGTGCGTGCGCATCTGGCGATCGAAGCGGCCGACATGGGCGTCTGGACCTACGATCCGCGCACCGACACGCTGCTGTGGGACGAGCGCTGTAAAACGCTTTACGGCGTTGAAGCCGACGCCCACGTTACCCTTGCCCTCATGTTCCTGCTCTGCCATCCGGACGACCGCGATCAGTTGCACAGCAAGGTCATGGCCGCGCTGACGGTGGACACCTCGTTCCAGATCGAGCACCGCCTGATTACCGATGAGGGCGAGGAGCGCTGGGTCTTCGCCAATGGCCGCTCTCTGTTCGAAGACGGCCAGTGCGTGCGCTTTACCGGCGTTATGCAGGACATCACCGAACGCAAAAATGCCACCCAGGCGCTGCTTCAGCTCAATGAAATTCTCGGCGAACGCGTGGTTCAGCGAACCCGCGAGCGTGACCGCACCTGGGAGCTGTCCCGGGAGCTGCTGGGTGTATTGCATTTCGACATGACGCCAATTGCCCTCAACCCGGCGTGGGAGGCGACGCTGGGATGGGGTCGGGATGAGGTCGGCCAGCAGCGGTTGAGCGAATTCATCCATCCGGATGATCTTGCCGCCACGTTGCGCGAGACCGCCAGCATTGCCGACGGCCACGTGACCACGCGCTTCGTCAACCGCATGCGCCATGCCGATGGTGGCTTTCGCTGGCTGTCGTGGACCATCGTGCCGGACGACGGGCTGATGTACGCCGCGGTCCGCGACATCACCGGCGAGCGGGCGGTGGTGGACGAACTGGCGGCGACCAACAAGCGTCTGCGCGATCAGATCAAGGAGCGCGAACGCGTCGAGGCCGCCTTGCAGCAGATGCAGCGGCTCGAGGTAGTCGGCCAGTTGACCGCCGGCGTCGCCCACGACTTCAACAACCTGCTGACGGTGATCCTGACCAGCGCGAACTTCCTCAGCCGGGATCTGGAAAAAGGCGTGTTCACCAAGTCGCCGCAGCGCCTGCAGAACATCCGCGAAGCGGGCGAGCGGGGCGCCAAGCTCACCAGTCAGCTGCTGTCGTTCTCCCGTCGCCAGCGCCTGGAGCCCGTTGCGCTGAACCTCAACGACACGATTGACGGCATGCGCGAACTGCTGGGTCGAGCATTGGGCGGCAGCGTCTGGGTGGAAACCGAACTCGCCGAGGACCTGTGGAGCGCGTTGGTGGACCCGACGCAGACCGAGATGATCATCCTCAACCTGGCGATCAACGCCCGGGACGCTATGCCCCAGGGCGGGGAACTGCGCTTGAGCACCTGGAACGAGATGGTTTATCGCCTGCCGTTACGGCAGGAAGATCCGGAGCCCGGCGCGTATGTGGTGTTGTCGGTGAGTGACTCCGGCTGCGGCATGAGCGCGGAAGTCCTGGCCAAGGCCTTCGAACCGTTCTTCACCACCAAGGCGGTGGGCAAGGGCTCGGGGCTGGGTCTGGCGCAGGTGTTCGGCTTCGCCAAGCAGTCCGGTGGCGGCGTGAGCATCGACACCGCCGAAAACGCCGGCACCACGCTGCGGGTGTACCTGCCCAGTGTGGCGCGCACGGCGGTCCCGGTGGTCAGCGCCTCCGACATGCCCGGCCGCGCCGATGCGGACACCAAGCACCGCACGATTCTGCTGGTTGACGACGACCCGGACGTACGCTCGGTGACGGCGATGATGCTGGTTTCGCTGGGGTATTCGGTGGTCGAAGCGGACAGCGGCGACGAAGCGCTGAAGAAGCTCGACCCCGGCATAGAACTGCTGCTGACCGACTTCGCCATGCCTAACATGACCGGCGGCGAGCTGGCGGAAATCGTCCGCCGCGACCACCCGCAGCTGCCGATCATGTTCATCACCGGCTTCGCCGACATCGACATCCTCGACGTCGACCCGAAGCTAATCGTGCAGAAGCCGTACAAGGAAGAGGAACTGGCGAAGAAACTGGCCCGGGTGTTGATGCAGGCGTAGGTCCGAAATTCCGCGGGCTGAAGCCTCTCCCACCGGGATTGCACTCATCTGCAGGGCCTGCGACGGGCTCCCATTGTAGGACCGGCTTTAGCCGGGAATGCGTCGGGAGCCACACCGCAAGACTCATGGCGTACACGCTGACCTCTTCCCGGCTGAAGCCGGTCCCACTGAAAGCATTGCGTACACCCAATGTGACTGTCGGTGGACCCAAATTGTGGGACCGGCTTTAACCGTGAATGCGTCGGGAGCCACGCCGCGAGATTGATGGCGTACACGCTGGCCTCTTCACGGCTAAAGCCGGGCCTGCTCGCGATTGCGCACACCCGCACGGCTCTTGGTTCTGCCGGGATTTTGGGTACGCCGCCATTCCCTGTGGGAGCGAGCTTGCTCGCGAATGGGCCATGACATGCCGCTGAACATCTATCGGCTGAAACACCCCTCACTCATCCCGCGTCAGCACTTCCAGCAGTTCAATCTCAAACACCAGATTCGAATGGGGTTTGATGTGCGCGCCCATCGAACGCTCGCCGTATGCCAGCGCCGCAGGCACCCGCAGCTTGCGTTTGCCACCGACCTTCATGCCCATCAGGCCGATGTCCCAGCCCTTGATCACCCGCCCGGTGCCAATGACGCACTGAAACGGCTTGCCGCGCTCCCACGAGGAATCAAACACGGTGCCGTCTTCAAGGGTGCCGGTGTATTGGGTGGTGATCAGCGCGCCTTTGACGACGGCCTTGCCGGTGCCTTCCTGCAGATCGACGATGCTCAGTTCTTCATTCATGTTCAGGTTTCCACAGCGAGAGGAGGCGGGATGCAGGCTGGCCAAGCGTAAGCAGCCGGGAGATTGGCTAGGTCAAATCGTGCAGGTCTCGCCCGAGGGGCGGGGTCAATGACCATTCGGAAAACCTCACCTTTAACCCTTGCCGCTCCGGTGTGCAGCACATAGGACCCACCGTGTAGCGGTCCGCATCTGGAAAGGGAGCAAGTCTAAGCAGCGGCCAGGTCATTCCGTCGGTGGAGTATTGCAAGCGCAGCACTCCATCGGAAACGGTCACACGAAGCCAGAAATCGGTTGGGTCGCCAGAAAAGCTGCAGGGTGCCCAATCCGACGTGCCGCGTGTCAGCACGCTACTGATCATTGGAATTCCATCGTTATATTCGATTCCTGCCTTCAACCAGGTCTCCTCATTGAGCCTGACCATCATCCCCGCCTGGTCATAGAGCTCGCGAAAATCGGCATTCACTCTGACTTGAGCGGTAAAGCCACCAGTGGTCTCAAACCCCAGGAAATGTCCGCTGTCTCGAATGAACCCGTAATGGGTTTCACGCCAGAAATCGGTTTGAAGGTCAGTCACAATTTCTAACGTGTGTTCAGCGATGCTTTGGCAATGGCTCGGCTTGTTCAGCCATTTGGCAGTCTGCCAAATTGACGCTTCAGCGTTCTGACTGCCCACTTCAACCTGTTTTTTATCCACCAGGCTAGCTCCTTCGTTAATAGCTGGATCCAGAAGTGAAGGACTGAATCGAACGCATGATCGCCGCCCCTCGGTTATCGGCGCAAGTGAGACTAGAAACAGCCACAGCCGAGGGCTCGCCTGCAACGCTCCAGACGTGTCATCAGGAAAAAAAACGGCGCGGCCCTTTACAGGGTCGCGCCGTTTTTCGTGGGTCTGAGGATTCAGGTCTGACGAATCGGACCTGACGAATCAGGCCCCCTCATCACGCGATGACGTCAGTGCTCCACTCGCCGTTCACCAGGCGCTTTAGGCCCAACGGGTTGGCGTTTTGCAGCGCCGCCGGCAGCAGGCTGTCCGGGTAGTTCTGGTAGCAGACCGGGCGCAGGAAACGATCGATTGCCAGGGTGCCCACCGACGTACCGCGCGCATCGGAGGTCGCCGGGTAAGGACCGCCGTGAACCATGGCATCGGACACCTCAACACCGGTTGGGTAGCCGTTGACCAGGATGCGGCCGACTTTCTCTTCCAGCACCGGCACCAGCCACTGGTACTTCTGCAAGTCGGTGGTTTCGCCGATCAGCGTGGCGGTCAACTGGCCGCGCAGGGCCAGCAGTGCGGCCTTCAGTTCCGCGTCGTCTGCCACTTCGATCAGCAGCGTGGTCGGGCCGAATACTTCTTCCTGCAGCAATTCGTCGCCGTTGAGCAACATGCTGACGTCGGCCTTGAACAGCTGAGCCTGGGCCTGCTTGCCTTCCTGCGGCTTGCCGGCCAGGTGCGTGACGCTCTTGTGCGCCAGCAACTTCTCGACGCCTTTGCTGTAGCTGCGCAGGCCGCCTTCGTTGAGCATGGTCTGAGGTGGCTGACCGCCCATGTGCTCGGTCAGCTGCTCGGTGAACGCGGTCAGGGCAGGGGAGCGAATGCCGATGACCACGCCCGGGTTGGTGCAGAACTGACCTGCGCCCATGACCACGGAAGCGGCGAGTTCGCCAGCGATGGCAGTGCCGCGCGCCGTCAGCGCGCCTGGCAGCAGGACCACCGGGTTGATGCTCGACATTTCGGCGAAGACCGGAATCGGCTGCGGACGCTCGGACGCCAGTTTGCACAGGGCATTGCCGCCGTGCAGCGAACCAGTGAAGCCGACCGCTTGAATGGCCGGGTGCTTGACCAGGCCTTCGCCGACGCCGCTGCCGAAGATCATGTTGAACACGCCTTTTGGCATGCCGGTTTTTTCGGCGGCGCGAACGATAGCGTTGCCCACCAGATCAGCCGTCGCCATGTGGCCGCTGTGGGCTTTCACCACAACCGGGCAACCGGCGGCGAGTGCCGAAGCGGTGTCGCCGCCCGCGGTGGAGAAGGCCAGCGGGAAGTTACTGGCGCCGAACACGGCCACCGGGCCGACGCCGATGCGCTGCTGGCGCAGGTCGACACGTGGCAGCGGCTTGCGATCCGGCAGGGCTTGATCGATACGCGCGCCCAGGAAGTCGCCGCGACGCAGGACTTTGGCGAACAGGCGCATCTGGCCGGAAGTACGGCCACGCTCGCCCTGGATACGACCGGCCGGCAGCGCGGTTTCTTGGCAAACGAGGGCCACGAAGTCATCGCCTAGGGCGTCGAGTTCGTCAGCGATGGCATCAAGGAACTCGGCGCGACGGGCCGGGCTCAACTGGCGGAATTCAAGAAAGGCGTCTTTGGCGGCCGAGGCAGCGGCGTCGATTTCCGCGTCGGTGGCCTGATGGAAGGTGTAGGGCAGTGCTTCGCCAGTGGTGGCGTCGAGGCTTTTATGGCGTGCTTCGCCGAGGCCACTGCGGGCGCCGCCGATGAAGTTCTGACCGAGAACGGTAGGCATCTGCTTCTCCTGTTATTTTTGGGGCGAATCGATCAGGCGTTTAGCCTGATGGAGGAATTCGAAATCGTTTGAAGCGTAGCGGCGACAAGCTCAGCGGCTCATCGCAAAGTCGACAGTCATCATACAACTGCATTTTTTCAGCTGCAAGGCGCGCAGCCGTGAGGGGAGCTGAGCAAGGCCCGGCCATCAAAATAGCCGGGCATTGAGCGGTGATCAACATGCGTCAGGTAGTCATACCCGACCCATAAGTCGATCAGGCGTTCGGCTCGTCCGTGTTGATGTACTCGGGCACCTTGGCCAGCGGCAGGCGACGGGCTTGCTCGATGCTGATGCCCGGGCGTTCCGGCAGGGGCTCGAGCTTCTGCGGCTGGCCGGTGGTCAACGCGCGTTCGATGGCCTCGACCACCCGCACGTCGCGCCAGCCTTCGTCGCCGTCCGGCTCGGGCTCGCGGTCCTGCAGGATGCAGTCGGAGAAGTACTGGGTCTCACCGCCGAACTGGTCGACCACCGGGTGGGTATGCTCCGTGGTCTTGCCGTCGATGATCGCCCGGTAACCGATCGCCACGCCTTCGCCGAAACCGAAGCAGGGCGAGGCTTCAAACTCGCCCTTGGTGCCGATCAGCTGGAAACGCTCGGTGGACGGCAGGCTGTAGCTCACGGTGAAAGTGGCCAAGCGTTCTTCGGCAAAGCGCAGTGTGACGTTGACCGTGTCGAAGGTGTTGATTTCGCGGCCCGGCGTCTTGATGCCGACGGCGTGAACTTCAATCGGTTCGGCGGCAAACAGGTTACGCACGGCGTTGATCGGGTACGGGCCCATGTCGGCCACGGGACCTGCGTCGAAGCCGCTCTGCATGCGGTGGTTGGCCGGGTCGGTGGTCTGGGCGAAGGTGGCGGTGAACAGGCGCAGATCGCCGAGGTCGCCGGCGCGCACGCGGTGGACCATTTCGACGGTGCCGGGCTCGAAGTGCAGGCGGTAGGCAACCATCAGTTTGGCGCCGGAGCGCTTGGCGGCTTCGGCGATGGCGAGGCAGTCTTCTTCGTTGGCGGCCATGGGCTTTTCGAGCAGCACGTGGATGCCGGCTTCGAGTGCCGGAACGGCGAATTCGCGATGGCGGAAGTTGGGGGTTGCCAGGTAGATGGCGTCGATTTCGCCGGAGTTGAGCAGGGTGTCGAATTCGTCGTAGTGGTAGCTTTTGAGGTCGTAGAGTGCCGCGAGTTGGTCGGCCTTGATGGGGTCGCCGGTGACGAGGGCGGTCATGACGGAGTTGTCGGTCTGTTCGAGTCCCGGCATGAATGCGCCTTGGGAGATCCAGCCTCCAGCGACCACTGCGTAGCGGATTTTGCCGTTTGCGTCTGGCATGTATAAGCCTCCATTTCTCAGCGGACGGTGTGTCCGGCAGCTCTGTAGTCGGCAGGTTCCGGGGTGAGAAGTTCAATCCAATCGTGGGTCGCTTTCCAAGATCAAGATCAAGATCAAGATCAAGAGCGTCTGCCTGGGGGCAGACTGTTTCGCCTTCGGCGAGTTACTTGGAAGAGCACCCCAAGTAACCAAGGGTGCCTGCTCCTGGTTGGGCCCCTCCTGCGTCGGGGTTCCTTCACTCCGGTCTCGCTCCGTGGGCCCGCGCCGAACGGGCATCCATGCCCTGACGGCGCTCTCGCCGCATCCATGCGGCTCGGCCCACTCCGCGAGACCTGCGTTCAGCCTGCACCCAAGTCGCGATTGGTGTCGTTTGGACTTCCTGCGTAGGAAGATCAAGATCAAAAGCTTCCCGGCTGAAGCCGGTCCCACAGGGTGTACGCGGTCTGCTTTTAGTGGGACCGGCTTCAGCCGGGAAGAGGCCGGTGGAGGCGCCATCAATTCTCGATCAATAAGACCGGATCTATTCTGATCGTGCCCACGCTCTGCGTGGGCACGCATCCCGGGACGCTCCGCGTCCATTCCCGGCTAAAACCGGTCCTACTGAATGCGCGCGGTGTGTGTAGGACCGGCTTTAGCCGGAAAGGCGCCCGTGAGTGCACCCTGTATTTCCCCGATCAACCAAACCCCATCAGCAGGTCCCGCAACCGGTCCAGCGCCGGGTCGATGTCGAGCAGGTCAATCGCACCGAAGCCCAGCATCAGCCCATCGCGGGGTGGCGCTTCGCTGTAGAAACCGTGGAGGGGGTAGAGGCCCAGCGCGGTATCCCGGGCGCGGTCGACCAGGATGTGCAGGTCGATCGCAGGCAGGAGCGAGGGCTTGAGCATCACCGCCAGGTGAAACCCCGCCGTGCACGGGATGGTTTCCAGCCACGGCGACAGGTCGCCGGCGATGCGCGACAGGATGCGTTCGCGGCGCCCGGCGTAGGTGCTGTGGCAGCGGCGGATGTGTTTGTTGAGCAGGCCTTCGCTGATGAATTTGCTCAGCGCCCATTGCGGCAGGGTCGAGGTGTGCCAGTCGGTCAGTTGCTTGGCTTTGATCACCGCTTCGAGGATCGCCGCCGGCAGCACGGCGTAACCCAGGCGCAGTTCCGGCAGCAGGGTTTTCGAAAAGGTGCCGACGTAGGCGACGACGCCGTGCTCGTCCATGCTTTGCAGCGAGTCAGTGGGACGGCCTTCGTAGCGGAACTCGCTGTCGTAGTCGTCTTCGATGATGATCGCGCCGGTCCGCCGGGCCTTCTCCAGCAGGGCGTGGCGGCGCGCGAGGCTCATGGGCATGCCCAGCGGCATCTGGTGGGACGGGGTGACGTAGATGGCGCAGACATTGTCGGGAATCTCATCGACGATGATGCCTTCGCTGTCGACCGGCACGCCGGCCACCTCCGCCCCTTGGGCGGCAAACAGCAGGCGCGCGGGTGTGTAGCCGGGATCTTCCACGGCCACGCGGCTGCCGGGTTCGATCAGCACGCGAGCGATCAGGTCCAGGGCCTGTTGCGCGCCATTGCACACCACCACGTCATCGGCCACACAGCGGACGCCGCGCGCAAAGGCGATGTGCCCGGCAATGGCGGCGCGAAGGGCGGGCAGGCCTTCGGGCTGGCTGTAGAAGCCGCGTTCGGTGGACATCTGCCGCACCGCGTGGTGCACGCAGCGCCGCCACTCGTCATGGGGGAACTGGGTTTTCGCCGTCGCGCCGCCGAGAAAATCGTAGCGCAGGGTGCCTGCGCGGGTCGGGTGGCGCAGGGGCAGGGAGATGCGCTCCCATTTCGCCACAATGTGGGCGCTGGCCAGCGGCGAAGGCGCCGGCCGAGTCGGGCTGTAAGCGCTCAAGGCGTTGACGAACGTGCCGCTGCCGACCTTGCCGACGAGGTAGTTTTCGTAGGTCAGTCGGCTGTAGGTGTCGGAAATGGTTTTGCGCGACAGCCCCAGTTGCGCCGCCAGCAGGCGACTGGGCGGTAATTGAACACCTGCCGCCAGCCGGCCGGACACGATACTGTCGCGCAGCTGCTCATAAACTTGATGGGCGAGGTCCTTGCGGCCCTCGATAACGATGTGTAATTCCACGCAAACCCCTGAACAGCGCCGACGGTGCGGATGCACGCCGGTGGATTTTAGCCAGTGCAGCCGCGCGCGTGACAGCAACCGATGCAACGTTTACGCGCCAAGGTGCTCTTAGAGTTAGGCATAAACCTGACACGCACAGGCAGGACGGTCCGGACAGCGCTCGCAGAGCCCTGGGCCGCCGCTCCCATCCACTTGAAGATGGAACCCCGAACACATGACCACCCCGGACAAGCAGTACGTGGAATGGCTGGTTGAGCAATCGATGCTCAACGCCGCAAAGCAACGCGCAAAACTGTACGGCGGCCAGGGCCGTCTCTGGCAACGGCCTTACGCCCAGGCCCGTCCGCGGGACGCTTCGGCCATCGGCTCGGTCTGGTTCACCGCCTACCCGGCGTCGATCATCACCCGCGATGGCAGCTCGGTGCTCGAAGCGCTGGGCGATGAGCAGCTCTGGCACGCGCTGTCGGAAATCGGCATCCAGGGCATTCATAACGGCCCGTTGAAAGCCTCCGGCGGTTTGAAAGGCCGCGAGCGCACCCCTAGCATCGACGGCAACTTCGACCGCATCAGCTTCGAGGTGGATTCGTCCCTGGGCACCGACGCCCAGTTTCTCAACCTCAGCCGCATCGCCGCTGCGCACAACGCGATCGTCGTCGATGACGTGATCCCGTCCCACACCGGCAAGGGCGCGGATTTCCGCCTGGCCGAGATGGCCTACGAAGAGTACCCGGGCCTCTACCACATGGTGGAAATCAAGGAAGAAGACTGGTCGCTGCTGCCGGAAGTCCCGGCCGGCCGCGATGCCGTCAACCTGCAGCCTGCTACCGTCGATGCCCTGCGCGACAAGCATTACATCGTCGGCCAGTTGCAGCGGGTGATCTTCTTCGAACCCGGCGTCAAGGAGACCGACTGGAGCGCCACGCCCGTTGTCACGGGTGTCGACGGCAAGGACCGCCGCTGGGTGTATCTGCATTACTTCAAGGAAGGCCAGCCGTCGCTGAACTGGCTGGACCCGAGTTTCGCCGCGCAGCAGATGATCATCGGCGACGCCCTGCACGCCATTGACGTCATGGGCGCGCGGGTCTTGCGTCTGGACGCCAACGGTTTCCTCGGCGTCGAACGCAAGGCCGACGGCACGGCGTGGTCCGAGAGCCACCCGCTGTCGATCACCGGCAATCAGTTGCTGGCAGGCGCCATTCGCAAAGCCGGCGGTTTCAGCTTCCAGGAGCTGAACCTGACCATCGACGACATCGCGGCCATGTCCCACGGCGGCGCCGATCTTTCCTACGACTTCATCACCCGTCCGGCGTATCAGCATGCCCTGCTCACCGGCCGCACGGAGTTCCTGCGGTTGATGCTGCGTCAGGTGCATGAGTTCGGCATCGACCCTGCGTCCCTGATTCACGCGCTGCAGAACCACGATGAACTGACCCTGGAGCTGGTGCATTTCTGGACGCTGCATGCTCACGATCAGTACCTGTATCAGGGCCAGACGTTCCCGGGCAACATCCTGCGCGAGCACATCCGCGAGGAGATGTACGAGCGTCTGGCCGGCGAGCACGCACCGTACAACCTGAAGTTCGTCACCAACGGCGTGTCCTGCACCACGGCGAGCATCATCACCGCAGCGCTGGGCATTCGCGAGCTGGACAGCATGACCGCGGCCGACATCGACAAGATCCAGCACATTCATTTGCTGCTGGTGATGTTCAACGCCATGCAACCTGGCGTGTTCGCGCTGTCGGGCTGGGACCTGGTGGGCGCCTTGCCGCTGCCGGCCGAGCAGGTGGAGCACCTGATGGGTGATGGCGATACCCGCTGGATCCATCGCGGTGGCTATGACCTGGTCGACATGGACCCGGACTGCGAAGTCTCGGCAGGTGGCATGCCCCGGGCACGGGCGCTGTACGGCAGCCTCCCTGAGCAGTTGAAGCGCCCGGATTCGTTCGCCTCGCAGTTGAAAAAACTGCTGGCGGTACGCCGCGCCTACGACATCGCTGCCAGCCGGCAGATTCTGATTCCGGACGTCGAACACCCGGGGTTGCTGATCATGGTTCACGAACTGCCGGCCGGGAAGGGTACGCAGATCACTGCGCTGAACTTCAGCGCGGAGGCCATCGTCGAGACCCTGCACCTGCCGGGCATTGCACCGGGGCCGGTGGTGGACATCATCAACGAGCGGGTAGAAGGCGACCTGACCGAAGAGGGTGAATTCACCATCACGCTGGACGCCTATGAAGGCCTGGCACTGCGCGTGGTGAGCATGGCGGCACCGATGATGTAAACGGGCCTTGCGTAGTGGGACCGGCTTCAGCCGGGAAAGCGTCAGTCGCCACACCGCTGCATTGAGGGTGTACGGGCTGGCCTCTTCCCGGCTAAAGCCGGTCCCACTGAATCCACGCGCCGTTATGAGTGGGACCGGCTTCAGCCGGGAAAGCGTCAGTCGCCACACCGCTGCACTTAGGGTGTACGGCCTGGCCTCTTCCCGGCTAAAGCCGGTCCTGCGAAGTAATGCGTGCAGTGAGGGATCACTTTTTTTCACCGTCTGCCGTTCGCGCAGACCTGTTCAGGTCGTTTTCTGTGTCAGTTGCTCAATCCGTTCGTGCCCCTGTCTTCGTTCACCTGTGGAGTTATCGCCTGACGTTCCTGCTGTCCGGGATGTCCTTGGGCGCGTGGGCGCCGCTGGTGCCTTTCGCCCGTGATCGCGCCGGGCTTGAGGAAGCACAGCTCGGCCTGCTGCTCTTGTGCTTCGGCCTCGGTTCGATGCTGGCGATGCCGCTGGCGGGCATGCTCACCACGCGCAAAGGCTGCCGCTTTGTTTCGCTGATCGGTGGCGCCTTGATCTGCTGCATGCTGCCGTTGCTCGCTACGCTGTCCTCCCTGCCGGCGCTGGCACTAGCGCTAGCCGTGTTCGGCGCGGGGCTGGGCAGCATCGATGTGGCGATGAACGTGCAGGGCCTGATGGTCGAGCGCGATCACGGGCGGCCGATGATGTCGGGGTTCCACGGGCTGTTCAGCCTCGGCGGCATCAGCAGTGCGCTGTTGATGACCTTGCTGCTGTGGCTGGGCGCGTCGCCGTTACTGGCGGTGGCCGTGGTAGTGGCGTTGATTGGCGGGATGCTGCTCTGGCACGCGCGCTACCTGGTGCCCCACGGCGCGGATGATCCATCAGCGCCGTTCGCTCGGCCGACCACCAAGGTGGTCATCGTCGGGATTCTCTGCTTCATCGCGCTGCTGGTGGAAGGCGCGATGCTCGACTGGAGCGCGGTGTTTCTGAACCGGATGCACCAGATCGATGTGTCGGTGGCCGGCGGCGCCTACGCAGTGTTCTCCCTGGCCATGGCCGCGGGACGGTTTTCCGGGGACTGGTTGAGGAACCGCTTCGGCGCGGTAAACCTGCTGATCGGCGGCGGCCTGCTGGTGATGGTCGGGTTTGCCATGGCCATCCTGCTGGATCCCTGGCCGCTGTTCCTGTTGGGCTTCGCGCTGATCGGGCTGGGGTTGTCCAATACGTTTCCGGTCTACTGCTCGGTGGTCGGTGCGCAGACCAGAATGCCAGCGGGGCTGGCGATCGCGGTGATCACCGGGATTGGATACTGCGGGATTCTGCTGGGACCCGCGTTGATTGGTTTTGCTGCCCACCTCATCGGCCTGCGGGAAGCGCTGCTCTGCGTGGGCGCGTTGATGCTGGCGCAGGTGCTGACGGCACGGCGGATGGCGAAGGGCTGAGGAAAGCCATCATTTTGCGGTGTGGCATCTGACGCCTTCCCGGCTGAAGCCGGTCCTGCCAAATCGCGTATCCAGCCATCCAGCAAATCTTCAACCCACTGGCGCCTCTGTTAGACTTCGGCGCCTTGAAACTCAGGGGCTTCCCATGACCGACCCGATTCGTCTTACCCAATACAGTCACGGCGCCGGCTGCGGCTGCAAGATCTCGCCCAAGGTGCTGGAAACCATCCTCGCCGGCAGCGGCGCGCAGAACCTCGACCCGCGCCTGTGGGTTGGCAATGCCTCCCGCGATGACGCAGCGGTCTACGCCATCGACGACGAAAAGGGCGTCGTGTCCACCACCGATTTCTTCATGCCCATCGTCGACGACCCGTTCGACTTCGGCCGCATCGCCGCGACCAACGCCATCAGCGACATCTACGCCATGGGCGGCGATCCACTGATGGCCATCGCCATTCTGGGCTGGCCGGTCAACGTGCTGGCCCCTGAAATCGCCCGCGAAGTCATTCGTGGCGGGCGTGCGGTGTGCGATGCAGCGGGTATTCCGCTTGCCGGAGGTCACTCCATCGACGCGCCCGAGCCGATTTTCGGTCTGGCCGTGACCGGGCTGGTGGAAAAGCGCTTCATGAAACGCAACGACACCGCGACCGTGGGCTGCAAGCTGTTCCTGACCAAGCCGCTGGGCATTGGCATTCTCACCACCGCCGAGAAAAAAGGCTTGCTGCGCGATGAAGACATCGGCCTGGCCCGTGACGTGATGTGCACACTGAACAAGCCCGGCAGCCGTTTCTCCCGACTGGCCGGCGTCACTGCGATGACCGACGTGACCGGCTTCGGCTTGCTTGGGCACTTGGTCGAAATGGCCGACGGCAGTCAGGTCACCGCGCGGTTGAACGCCGCCGCTGTGCCGCGTCTGGGCAGCGTCGATTTCTACATCGAGCAGGACTGCATCCCCGGCGGCACCCACCGCAATTACGACAGCTACGGCGAACGCATCGGCGCGCTGCCCGAGGCGCAGAAGTTGCTGCTGTGCGATCCGCAAACCAGCGGCGGCCTGCTGATTGCCGTCGAGCCTGCCGAGGAAACGGCGTTCCTGGCAATGGCCGACGAACTCGGCCTGAGCCTTGCGCCGATCGGCGAACTGGTGGAGCGACAGCCACTTGCGGTCGAGGTGTTCTGATGCGCGACAACAGCGCCGACCTGCGGGAGATTTTCCTCAACGACGTGCCGATGATGGACGTGCGTGCGCCGGTTGAATTCACCAAAGGCGCGTTCCCCGGCGTGATCAATCTGCCGCTGATGAACGACGTCGAGCGGCAGAAGGTCGGCACCAGCTACAAACAGGACGGGCAGCAGGCCGCCATCGAACTGGGCCACAAATTAGTGTCAGGCGACTTGAAAGAGGCGCGGATCGAGGCATGGGCGAGTTTTGCACGTAACCATCCCGAGGGTTTTTTGTATTGCTTTCGCGGCGGGCTGCGTTCGCAGATCACCCAGCAATGGCTCAAGAGCGAAGCGGGCATCGAGTACCCCCGGGTCATCGGTGGCTACAAGGCGATGCGCAGCTTTTTGATCGAGGTGACCGAGCAGGCCGTGGTCGAGTGCGATTTCGTGCTGATCGGCGGCCTGACCGGCAGCGGCAAGACCGAGGTGCTGCAGCAGCTCGACAACGGGCTGGATCTGGAAGGCCATGCCAACCATCGCGGCTCGAGCTTCGGCAAACACGCAACGCCGCAGCCGGGGCAGATCGATTTCGAGAACGTGCTCGCCGTGGACATCCTGAAAAAGCGCGCCCGGCACCTCGATCAATTTGTGGTCGAGGATGAAGGGCGGATCGTGGGCAGTCGTGCGGTCCCCCTTGAGTTGTACCGGACGATGCAGGACGCGCCGTTGGTGTGGCTGGAGGACAGTTTTGACAGCCGGGTCGAGCGAATTCTGAAGGATTACGTGACGGATCTGTGTGCGGAGTTCATCGCCGTGCAGGGCATTGAAACGGGTTTTGCGGCGTACGCCGAGCGGCTGAAGCAAAGCCTGTCGAGTATCGTGCGGCGGTTGGGCGGTGAGCGTTATCAGCGGCTGGCGGCGATCATGGACAGTGCGCTGGCTGAGCAGGCGCGCAGTGGGGCGGTGGATGAGCATCGGGGCTGGATCAGCGGGATGTTGGGTGAGTATTACGATCCGATGTATGCGTTTCAGCGGGACAGCAAAAACCCCCGAATCGAGTTTGCAGGGGATCAGCGGGCTGTTGTCGAGTATCTGAAACAGCGGAAACTGAACTGCCGCGGTTGAAGATCAAGATCAAGATCAAGAGCGTCTGCCTGGGGGCAGACGTTTCGCCTTCGGCGAGGGGACTGTCAGATTTTTTGTGTGCGGGCTGGTAGCGGCCTGCCGTTAGGCAGGCCGTGCTTTTACCAGGTCGGCCTGATAAATCGATCTCCGTACAGAATCGCAAATTGA
>NZ_JBTOQG010000028.1:0-36583 GCF_055283955.1 Pseudomonas sp. HP_12 | reverse complement strand
CCCCCTAAAAGCGTCGCGTGCATGCAGTGTGCTCGCTGACCCTAAATTGTGGGACCGGCTTTAGCCGGGAAGGCGTCAGGCGTTATGCCGCAAATCTATAGCGCACCTGGCGGCCTCTTCCCGGCTGAAGCCGGTCCCACTAAAAGCATCGCGTGCATGCAGTGGGCTCGCTGAACCCTAAATTATGGGACCGGCTTTAGCCGGGAAGGCGTCAGGCGTTATGCCGCAAATCTATAGCGCACCTGGCAGCCTCTTCCCGGGTGAAGCCAGTCCCACTAAACGCATCAGCGCGCCTGCCGGCGTCTTATCAAAACGGCGCATCACCCAGAATCGTTGCGCGGTGCATCACGCGGCGCTGCGGACGGTAATCGTCGACTGCGTAATGCTGGGTTACGCGGTTGTCCCACATCGCCACGTCGTTTGCCTGCCAGCGCCAGCGCAGGGTGAATTCCGGACGCGTACCGTGGGCGAACAGTAATTTCAGGATCGCCTCACTCTCGCCGGCTTCCAATTCATTGATCCGGGTGGTGAAGCCGTCGTTCACGAACAATGCTTTACGACCGCTCACCGGGTGCGTGCGAATGACCGGGTGCGACAGCGGCGGGTTCTTGCGGCGGGTCTCCTCCCAACGCGCGAGGTCTTCAGCCGTATTGCCAAAGCGCTCCAGCGGGAATGACCGGGTGAAGTCATGGGTCGCGGTGAGGCCATCGAGCAACATCTGCATCGGCCGGGACAGCGCCTCGAACGCAGCGATGCCGCTCGCCCACAACGTATCCCCACCGTAAGCCGGCACCTGCTTGGCGCTGAGCACCGCGCCCAGCGCAGGGGTCGGCAGAAAGGTGACGTCGGTGTGCCAGATGGCGTTGTCGCGCACGTCAGTGACCGCGGTATCGAGGATCAGCACTTCAGGCTGTTCCGGCACGTTGGGGTAGATCGGATGGATGTGCAGGTCACCAAAGTTGGCGGCGAATCGCGCTTGTTGTTGCGGCGTGATCGGCTGATCCCGGAAGAACAGCACCTGATGATCAAGCAGCGCTTGCTCGATGGCGTTGCGTTGTTCATCGGTCAGGTCGCGGCTGAGGTCAACGCCGCTGATCTGTGCGCCCAACGCCGGGCTGAGCGGGTGGATGTCAATGCTCATGGTGTTCTCGTGTGTTCGGCGCCGAAGTGTCGGCGTAGTCAGTAATAAGGGCTTGGATTCAGTGATTCTGCCCGTGCCAGGGCACGAGCTTGCGTTGCAGTGCGCGCAGGCCCATTTCCAGCGCGAAGGCGATCAGCGCGATGACCAGAATTCCCAGCACTACTACATCGGTCACCAGAAACTGCGCGGCGGACTGGACCATGAAGCCGAGGCCACTGGTGGCGGCGATCAACTCGGCCGCCACCAGCGTCGACCAACCTACGCCGAGGCCGATGCGCACGCCGGTCAGGATGTCGGGCAGGGCGCTGGGCAGGATGACGTGACGGATGAGCTGCCAGCGGCTGGCGCCCAGAGACTGAGCCGCGCGCAGTTTTGCGCTGTCGACCGTGCGCACACCGGTCGCGGTGGCGATGGCGATCGGCGCGAAGATCGCCAGATAAATCAGCAGGACCTTGGAGAATTCGCCAATGCCGCACCAGATCACGATCAACGGCAGGTAGGCCAGGGGCGGCACCGGGCGGTAGAACTCGATCAGCGGGTCGAAAATCCCACGCGCGATTCGGTTATGACCAATGGCGATGCCGACGGGAATGGCCGTCAGCACGGCGAAGAACAGCGCCAGTCCGATGCGTTGCAGACTCGCCCCCAAGTGCTGCCACAGCGTGGAGTCCATGTAGCCTTTGGTCATCAACAGCCAGGCTTTTTCCAGCACAGCGGCAGGCGGCGGAAGAAACAGCGGTTCGACCCACTCAAGGGCTGTGACCAACCACCAGCCGCCCAGCAGGAAAGCGAGGGTCAGCACGCTGATGGCGCGCGTGCTCACATAGAAAGAAGAGGGCTGGCGCGGTGCTGTTTGCACCGGCGCGCGAGTGAGGGCGGGCTCGGGCGATTGATAAAGACTCATGCCCGTTGCTCCCGAATGCTTTGCCGCTGGGAAAATACCCGCGCGAGCACGTGCTCGCGGGTTTCGATGAAGCGAGGGTCGGACTTGACGGCGCGGGCCGATTCACCTGCGCTGTAGCGCTGACCAAAGTCGAGCTTCAGGTGCTCGACAATGTGACCGGGGTTGGGCGCAAGCAGAATCAGATCGGTCGACAGGAACACCGCTTCTTCAATGTCGTGGGTGATCAGGAAGACCGGTTTGGCGCTGCGTTGCCAGACTTGCAGCAGCAGTTCTTGCATCTGTTCGCGGGTGAAGGCGTCGAGGGCGCCGAAAGGTTCGTCCATCAGCAGCACGCGCGGATCGGCCGCCAATGCGCGGGCAAGGCCCACACGTTGTTTCTGCCCGCCGGACAATTCCCAGATACGGCGCTTCTCGAAGCCGGCGAGATCGACCAGCGCCAGCATGTCCCGCGCTTTGTTCTCGCGTTTTTCACGGGGCATGCCCGCCAGCTCCAGCCCGAATGCAACGTTGGCCAGTACATCCTGCCAAGGCAGCAGAGCGTCATCCTGAAACACGACGCCGCGCTCGGCGCCGGGGCCGTTCACCGGGACGCCATCAAGGGTGATGCGGCCTGCGCTTGGCGCGACGAACCCGGCAATCAGGTTCAACAACGAAGTCTTGCCGCTGCCGGATGGGCCCAGGGCAACCAGCAGTTGCTGCGGACCAAGGGTCAGGGAAATATCCGACAGCACCGGCTCGGCCGCACCGGGATACTGTGCGCTGATGCGCTCCAGCTGTAACAGGGCCATGGCATGGACTCCGCTTCTAATAGATGTGCGTCAACGGCATGGCTGTCGAAGCCGGCTCGGTATCGGGTGGACGCCTTCGCTTACTGGGTGACGAACTTCGCGCTCACGTAAGGGGTGTAATCGGCCAGGACGGCGTCGACCTTGCCTTGTTCCTTGAGGAACGCTGCGGTCTTGGTGATGGCGTCGGTGGTTGGCGCGCCCAGTTCAGTTACCTGATCAGCCGCCAGCGGGTAGACGTTGCCCTGCAACAGGCCCGGGATGTCGCCAGGTTTGGCGCCGGAGAGTTTCACCAGCTTGTCGACGTTGCTGGCATCGGCCAGCCAGGCGGCAGGGTCCTTGCGGTAGGCGGCGTAGGCTTCCAGAGTGGTTTTGGCGAAGGCTTTGACGACCTCAGGATGCTTGTCGGCGAAGTCCTTGCGCACGATCCACGCATCAAAGGTCGGCGCGCCGACTTTCGCCAGCTCGCCCGAGGTGATCAGCACTTTGCCAGTCTCCTTAGCCACGCCGAGCGCCGGGTCCCAGACGTATGTGGCGTCGATGTCGCCGCGCTTCCATGCCGCCGCAATGGCCGGTGGGGCGAGATTGAGGATGGTCACTTTCGCCGGGTCGATTTTCCAGTACTTCAGGGCAGCGAGCAGGCTGTAGTGGCCCGTCGATACGAACGGCACGGCGATCTTCTTCCCGATCAAATCCTGTGGGCCGTTGATGCCGGAGCCATTACGCGCAACCAGCGCCTCGGCAGCGCCGATCTGGGTGGCAATAAGGAACGTTTCCACCGGTACTTTGCGCGTTGCCGCCGCGGTGAGAGGGCTGGAGCCGAGGTAGCCGATCTGGACGTCACCCGACGCGATCGCCGTGATCACGTCCGCGCCATTATCGAATTTGCGCCATGAAATCTTCGAGCCCGTCGCCTTTTCATAGGCGCCATCAGCCTGAGCGACCTTCGCCGGATCCACGGTGGTCTGGTAGGCGACGGTGAAGTCAGCGGCCTGGGCGAAGAGTGCCGAGCCGGCAAGCGACAAGGCGGCCAGGACGCGTAGGGGTTTGAGCAGTTTCATGGTGACGCTCCGTAGAAAGGCACACCGCCTCCGAATGCCGCAGAGCGTAAATGATCTAAGAAAGTCGAAATAAATAACCTTTTGGAATTTGCTTAGTGTTAATTCCTATACGCGCGGGCTTGATAGGTGCGCATCGCGAGAGGAAAAACACCGAGCTCATGGACGATTCATCTAATCGTCACAATTTGTAAATACGATCGCGACGCCTGTTCAGCGATGTACCTGCAGGGATGGGGCGTTTCTCACGGACTGATCTGGATGGATGCACGAAGCGGCGACGAGTTTTGCCGTGGTTTTCTCCCCGATGAGGTTTTTTCTGGCTTCGTCAGAAAACAGACGGGGAGCAGGGTGACAACTGCAACGTTTGCGACTACCGGACAAGAAATTCCATGTATTTCAGTCGGTTGGAGAGGCAATTCTCACCCGATTTCGCAGGACGACCGTGACTTACCGGTCAAGTTCCGGTCATACGTTACCGCTAAACATATCGATCTGACGAACGGCATCGAAATATGTTTTGGGAATTAGGGATTAGGGCCGATACACTCCGCAACGGACGGCTGAAACGGCTTGTGACATATAACTGCTTGGCATAAAAGCAGGTCTAACAAGTCTTTTTAGGTTTAAAGGATTTCCCTTACCTTGCAGCCAGCTGTACCGCGGTCTAGTCAATTAGTCTTGGGGCCATTGACTCGCCGAGTCAGGTCCGGCGCTAATCGCGCATCCTCGGTTTTGAGCCTTAGGCTCTAGCCCGGGAACTACAAAAATTAGATTCATGAGGAGCGATACACAATGAAGAAGTCCACCCTGGCCTTGGCCGTATACGCAGGTGTCTTGGCTACTCAGGCCGGTGCAGCTGGTTTCCTGGATGACAGCAAAGCGACACTCAGTTCCCGTACTTTGTATTTCGAAGGTGATCCGCGCGAGCCGTCGTCGACTGGCGCCAAAGGGCAAGACCAGCGTCAGACCACTCAGGGTTTCCTGTTCAACTTTATCTCGGGTTACACCCCGGGTACTGTTGGGTTCGGCCTCGACGTTCAGGGCATGTACGGCATCAACCTGAGCGGCGGTATCGACAACCGTGCCGCTAACGGCAGTACTGCGAACACCGTTTCCCCTACAACTTCCGACGGTACGCCGGTGGCTGACTGGGCTCGCGCTGGGGCCAACGCCAAGGTCAAAGTCTCGAAGACCGAGTTGAAAGTCGGTAACGCTCTGCAGCCTAACCTGCCGATCCTCGTATCGAACGACGGTCGTCTGCTGCCGCAGACCTTCCAAGGTGGCATCGTCACTTCCAAGGAACTCGACGGTCTGACACTGACCGCCGGTAAGCTGACCCAAGCTGCCGGTCGTGCTTCCAGTAACTACGCTGACATGTCCCTGGCCGGTGGTTACAAAGGTTCGAACAACTTCCAGTTCGCAGGCGGCGACTACAAAGTCACCAAAGACCTGACCGTTCAGTACTACTACGCGAACCTGGAAGACTACTACAAGCAGCACTTCCTGGGCCTGGTCCACATCCTGCCGATCGCAGAGGACCAGTCGTTCAAGACCGACCTGCGTTACTTCCACAGCACCTCCGATGGCAAGAACGCCCATCAGGAAGTTAACACCGGCTATCGCTTCTCCAACGGCTACAGCAAAGACGGCCAGGGCGAAGTTGACAACGACACCTGGACTGCCATGTTCACCTACACCCTGGGTGGCAACGCATTCCTCTTGGGTTACCAGTCGGTGAGCGATGACGGCGGCATGCCGGTCATGAGCAACGGCAACGTTACCCGCAACAACCTCTCCAATGGTCGTAACGAAGGTGAAGGCGGTAACAGCGTTTATCTGTTCACCGACAGCATGATCACCAACTTCACCCGCGCCGGTGAGCAGACCAAGTTCGGTCAGTACTCGTATGACTTCGCACGCCTGGGCGTCCCTGGTCTGAAAGCTGCCATCGCTTACCTGTATGGCGATCAAATTCGTCTGCAGAACGCATCGCTGGGTCGTGGTTCGGAGTGGGAACGTGACATGCGCGTCGACTACGTGTTCCAGGACGGCTTCATGAAAGGCTTCGGCGTTACAGTTCGTCGCGCGAACCTGCGCTCCGATACCGATCTGTACGCTTCGCAGCAGAATACCGACCAGACTCGTGTGGTCCTCAACTACACCTACGCGTTCAAATAAGCGTGATGTGTTGAAAAGAGCCCCGCTTCGGCGGGGCTTTTTTATGCCTGAAACAATGTCATCCAGCACCAATCGTTCCTTTTGTTTTCAGATGCTGGCATGCACAGTGATTCATACCTCACCATCCAAGGAGCACGACTGAATGGGCCTCAAACTCGGCGACATCGCACCCGACTTCGAACAGAACTCCAGCGAAGGGCCAATCAAGTTTCATGAATGGCTGGATGGCAAATGGGCGGTATTGTTCTCGCATCCTGCCGACTTCACCCCGGTATGCACCACCGAGCTGGGCTTCACCGCAAAACTCAAAGACGAATTCGACAAGCGCAACGTCAAGGCGATTGCCCTGTCAGTGGACTCGGCCGAATCCCACACCCAGTGGATCGGCGACATCAACACCACGCAGAACACCCTTGTGAACTTCCCGATCCTGGCGGACGAAGACCGCAAGGTTTCCGAGCTCTACGACCTGATTCACCCCAATGCCAGCGAAACGCTGACGGTGCGTTCGCTGTTCGTGATCGATCCGAACAAGAAGGTGCGCCTGACCATCACCTACCCGGCCAGCACCGGTCGCAACTTCCACGAGATCCTGCGGGTAATCGATTCGCTGCAGCTGACCGACAACTACAAAGTCGCCACGCCGGCAAACTGGAAGGACGGTGAAGACGTTGTCATCGTGCCGTCGATCAAGGATGAAGCAGAGATCAAGGAACGCTTCCCTAAAGGCTATACCGCCGTTACCCCTTACCTGCGCCTGACGCCACAGCCGAATCGCTGATACACCGGTTTCAACCATGACATTCGGGCCGATTTATCGGCCCTTTTTTTCTGCTGAAAACGCCATCCACGAAGAAATCCCCACCTATGTGGCAGTGAGCTTTCTCACGAAGGGGCCGGGGCATGCAGCCACTTGCTTTGGAGAATGAAAGTCAGTCTTCGCGAGCAAGCTCGCTCCCACGAGTTCGCGTAATGCCAAGAAGCACGGCAGAAGTTATATATTCTTTTTGGTGCTAACCAAATGAATAAATATGATTTTAGAGAATAACTATCCCCTGTTATGGTCTCTCCGTCCTGGCGAGATCGCCGGCAATGAATCCCTTTCCGCCTTACTGGTCCGCCATCGGACGAGCAGGTGCCACCTGTTAGCTACACACCAAAGGAGCGTGCCATGGGCACCGTTATTTTGCGTCGAAGCCTGGTCGCTCTGTTTGTTGCGGCGGTTTCCTGCGGCGTCCTTACTCAGGCCCAGGCCGATACCTTGCGCATCGGTTACCAGAAATACGGCACGCTGGTATTGCTCAAGGCCAAAGGCTCGCTCGAGAAGAAACTCGCCGATCAAGGCGTGCAGGTTCAGTGGACCGAGTTTCCCGGTGGTCCGCAGTTGCTTGAAGGCCTGAACGTGGGTTCGATCGACTTCGGCGTGACGGGCGAAACACCGCCTGTGTTTGCCCAGGCCGCTGGCGCTGATCTGCTGTACGTCGCCTCCGAGCCGCCGGCGCCCACCAGCGAAGCGATTCTGGTGCCGAAGGATTCGCCGATTACCTCGGTCAAAGACCTCAAAGGCAAGAAAGTCGTCCTCAATAAGGGCTCCAACGTGCACTACCTGTTGGTGCGCGCGCTGGAAGACGCCGGCCTGAAGTACACCGATATCCAGACCGTTTTCCTGCCGCCTGCCGATGCGCGTGCGGCCTTCGAGCGCGGCAGCGTCGATGCCTGGGTGATCTGGGATCCGTACCAGGCTGCCGCCGAGCAGCAGCTTCAGGCCAAGACACTGCGCGACGGCAAAGGCATCGTCGACAACAACCAGTTCTACCTGGCGACCAAACCCTATGCGCAGCAGCATCCCAAGGTGATTCAGACCCTGGTGGAAGAAGTGCGCGCGGTCGGCGAATGGTCCAAGGCCAACCCGGAAGAGGTGACCAAACAGGTCGCGCCACTGCTCGGCCTGCCGGAAGACATCACCCGCACGTCGGTGAAGCGTCAGGGCTACGGCGCCTCGTTCATCACGCCTGAAACCGTCGCCGCGCAACAGAAAATCGCCGACACCTTCTATCAGCTCAAGCTGATCCCGAAACCGTTGCGCATCGCTGATGTGATCTGGACGCCACCCGCTGCTGTCGCGAAAGCCCAGTAAGCCCGGCATTGGAAGGAGACAACTCCATGAGCGTGGAAAAAATCACCCACAGACTGGCGCCCTGGTTGCTACCGGTCCTATTGTTGGCGATATGGCAACTGGCGGTCACCGCGGGCTGGCTGTCGACCCGCATTCTGCCGGCGCCGAGCGCCGTAATTGAGGCCGGCGTCACGCTGGTGCGCAGCGGCGAAATCTGGACTCATCTGGCGATCAGTGGCTGGCGTGCCGGGATCGGCTTTGCCATTGGCGGCGGGATCGGCCTGGCTCTTGGCTTCATCACCGGGCTGTCGAAATGGGGCGAACGCTTGCTGGACAGTTCCGTACAGATGATCCGCAACGTGCCCCACCTGGCGCTGATTCCGCTGGTCATCCTGTGGTTCGGCATCGATGAGACCGCCAAGATATTTCTGGTCGCGCTCGGCACGCTGTTCCCGATTTACCTGAACACGTACCACGGCATTCGCAACATCGATCCCGCATTGGTGGAGATGTCCCGCAGCTACGGTTTGAGCGGCTTCGGACTGTTCCGCCATGTGATTCTGCCAGGCGCGATGCCTTCGATTCTGGTCGGCGTGCGGTTCGCGCTGGGCTTCATGTGGCTGACCCTGATCGTCGCGGAAACCATCTCGGCCAGCTCCGGCATCGGCTATCTGGCGATGAACGCCCGAGAGTTTTTGCAGACCGACGTCGTGGTGCTGGCGATCGTGCTTTACGCCGTACTCGGCAAATTGGCAGACCTCGCGGCGCGTGGTCTGGAACGGGTCTGCCTGCGTTGGCACCCGGCGTATCAAGTGGCTAAAGGTGGCGCGCAATGAGCAATCTCCAACAACCGGCAAACCTGTTGCGCGGGATTCCCTTGCAGGTCCGCAAGCTGAAAAAAACCTTCGGCTCGCGGGAAGTACTGAAAGACATCGATCTGCACATCCCGGCCGGCCAGTTCGTCGCGGTCGTGGGCCGAAGCGGCTGCGGCAAGAGCACTTTGTTGCGTCTGCTGGCAGGACTCGATCAACCGTCGAGCGGCCAACTGCTGGCGGGTAATGGCTCGTTGGCGGATGCGCGGGAAGACACGCGACTGATGTTCCAGGAAGCGCGCTTGCTGCCCTGGAAAAAGATCATCGACAACGTCGGCCTTGGCCTCAGCGGCGACTGGCGTGGCAAAGCGTTGGAAGCGCTGGAGGCCGTGGGTTTGGCCGAGCGTGCCAACGAATGGCCGGCGGCGTTATCGGGTGGGCAGAAACAACGGGTGGCGCTGGCCCGTGCGCTGATTCACCAGCCGCGCTTGTTGTTGCTCGACGAGCCGCTCGGCGCGCTGGATGCCCTGACCCGAATCGAGATGCAGCAACTGATCGAAAACCTGTGGAAGAAGCATGGCTTCACCGTGTTGCTGGTGACCCACGACGTCAGCGAAGCGGTCGCCATTGCCGACCGGGTCTTGCTGATTGAAGAGGGCCGCATCGGTCTTGACCTGCAGGTTGATCTGGCCCGTCCGAGGGCACGCGGCTCTTACCGACTGGCCGCGCTGGAAACCGAAGTGCTCAACCGCGTGTTGTCGCTACCAGGCAATCCGCCCGACCCCGAACCGACTTCACCGCTGCCCACGCAACTGCGTTGGGCCAACTAACTCCAGAGGCAATCCTGCCCCCGGAACTGATCTCACAAAGGAAGCCTTACCATGACTATCAAAGCCATCAACGTGCGTAACCAGTTCAAAGGCACCATCAAGGAAATCGTCACCGGTGACGTGCTGTCCGAGATCGACGTGCAGACCGCGTCGGGCGTCGTCACTTCCGTTATCACCACTCGCTCCGTCAAAGAGCTGGAGCTGGTGGTCGGCAGCGAAGTGATCGCGTTCGTGAAGTCCACCGAGGTGTCGATCGCCAAGTTGTGATCGATGCTGGATCCCAAGCGATCTCCCACAACTCCAGCGTCTGACTCGGGCTTCGGGCTGATCGAGGACTTGTGGGAGTGAGCTTGCTCACGAATGCGGTGGGTCAGTAATAGTTAGGCTGTCTGACAGAATGCTCTCGCGAGCAAGCTCCCACAGGTCCTCCGAACTAGCCGAAATATCGAGTCAGCCCACCATCCTGTGGGAGTCGAGCTTGCTCGCGAAGGTTTAGCTTCAGCCACCGAGAACGTGGCTGAATGCCCCGGCCTCTTCGCGAGCAAGCTCGCTCCCACAAATTCTGTGCTGGTTCCGCAAACTCTGGTTGGACCGGGGACTTGTGGGAGTGAGCTTGCTCACGAATGCGGTGGGTCAGCAACAGTTATGCTGGCTGACAGAATGCTTTCGCGAGCAAGCTCCCACTGGTCCTCCGAACTAGCCGAAATATCGAGTCAGCCCACCATCCTGTGGGAGTCGAGCTTGCTCGCGAAAATTTAGCTTCAGCCACCGAGAAAGTGGCTGAATGCCCCGGCCTCTTCGCGAGCAAGCTCGCTCCCACAGGTTTAGCGTCTGACTCGGGCTTCGGGCTGGTCGAGGACGTGTGGGCGTGATCGGGGTGGCGCTCCCACAACTGACCTGCGTTATTGCTCGATTGAACGCTTCGGCAAATACGGCGGCAGGTACAACCCCAGATACGCATCAAACACCCGCAATCCTTCCTCGGCCATGCGCGGGGTAATCGCGTTGTGCAGTTGCACCGAGCGCGCGTACACCCGATCGGCCAGTTCCAGCGCCAGGGCAAACACCTCAACATCATCGGGCAGCGTCGGCAGTTGGAAATGCCGGGCGAACAGCGCGTGCATGAGGTTGCCCAGTTCAATGTCGTGCTGACGATCCGCCTGAGTGACTTCGGTCAAACCGTGCTGGGCGAGGATCAGCTGTCGCGCGGCAGCGTCGTCGCTGTAAATCGCGAGCATGCGCGACTCCACCACATGGGACAGGTCTCGCCACTGGTTCAATTGATCATGATCGATGGGCTGCTGCAGGCTTTCGCGAAACGCCTCGTGGACATCGGCCGTCAGCGCTTCCAGCAACGCCGGAACGCTGGCGAAGAAGTGATACACGGAGGAGGGCGGAATCTCGGCCCGCTCGGCGACGCTGTAGATGGAAAGGCTCGCCACGCCGTCCGAGGCCAGCAGCCCACGTGCGGCATCGAGGATCGAGTCGATCCGCGCCTGACTGCGTGCACGCGGTTTGCGGGGTGGGGCAAGGCGGGTCATCGGCGCTCTCTCGGTCGGTGGCGCGGGCATTCTACAGTGGCAGCCGGGAGAATGAAAAACGCCACCGATTCTCTCGAAAAGGTGGCGTTTTCGTAACTCGTGCAGCCATCAAACCGTGTGCAGATACCAGTTGTATTCAAGGTCGGAGATGGAGTGCTCGAACTCCTCCAGCTCACTTTCCTTACACGCAACGAAGATATCGATGTACTTCGGATCGATGTACTTGGCCATGACTTCGCTGTCGTCCAGCTCGCGCAGTGCATCACGCAGGTTGTTCGGCAAGCTTTGCTCGTTCTGCTCGTAGGAGTTGCCTTCCACGGGCGGACCGGGCTCGATCTGGTTGGTCAGGCCATGGTGAATGCCTGCCAGCACCGATGCCATCAGCAGATACGGGTTGGCATCCGCACCGGCAACCCGGTGCTCGATACGTACCGAGTCGGCCGTCCCGGTAGGCACGCGCACGGCCACGGTCCGGTTATCCAGACCCCAGCACGGCGAGTTTGGAACGTAGAACTGAGCACCAAACCTGCGGTACGAATTGACGTTCGGACAAAGGAACGCCATCTGCGCGGGCAGGGTCTCGAGCACACCGCCGATCGCATGACGCAATGCGGCGTTCTGCTCGGGATCCTCGCTGGTGAAGATGTTTTTGCCATCGCGATCAAGGATCGAAATGTGCACGTGCAGACCGTTACCCGCCTGGCCTGGATACGGCTTGGCCATGAAGGTGGTGTCCATCTCATGGTCGTAGGCGATGTTCTTGATCAGGCGCTTGAGCAGCACCGCGTAATCACAGGCTTTCAGCGCGTCTGCAGTGTGGTGCAGGTTCACTTCGAACTGCGCCGGAGCACTTTCCTTGACGATCGCGTCGGCCGGAATGCCTTGCTCTTTTGCACCTTCCAGAATGTCCTGGAGGCAGTCGACGTACTCGTCCAAGTCATCGATCAGGTAGACCTGTGTCGAGTGCGGACGTTTGCCGGAGATCGGCGAGCGCGGCGGTTGCGGACGGCCGTTCACGTTTTCCTGATCGATCAGGTAGAACTCAAGCTCGAATGCAGCGCAGATGGTCAGGCCCATCTCGTCGAACTTGCTGACAACCTGGCGCAGCACTTCGCGCGGATCGGCGAAGAAGGGCGTGCCTTCCAGCTCGTGCATGGTCATCAGGAGTTGTGCGGTAGGACGCTTCTGCCAGGGCTCATTGCAGAGAGTGTCGGGGATTGGATAGCAGATTCGGTCAGCGTCACCGATGTCCAGACCCAGACCGGTGCTTTCCACCGTCGAGCCGTTGATATCCAGTGCGAATAGGGAAGCTGGGAGGTTGATGCCTTTTTCGTAAACCTTATGAAGGCTGGTGCGTTCGATGCGCTTGCCGCGCACCACTCCATTCATATCTGCAATCAGAAGGTCAACGTATAGAACCTCAGGATGTTCCTTAAGGAACGCGTTCGCTTCGTTGAGCTGAACGGCACGCGGGGGTACCGACATGATGCAACACCTTTGTTGTTGAAAATATCAATCATCGAGCATTACGGGTTTCAGTCAATCCGAAAGGCCAGACGAAGTCAAGGGAGCCCTGATTTGCCCTAAAAGGGCGCCAAAGAGCCATTTTCGCCGCACTTTAGGGCAAATGTTGTGCGCCCAAGGTCATGCAAACTGCGGGTTTGAGCAGGGCGTGTTTTATTTTTTACGGGTGTGTTGTGGAAAAAAATGAACAACGCTAAGCTCGATTGCAACCCATAACAGCAATAATACCGGGGGTCTCATGCTTCGCCTTCCGCTGATCGGCCTCACCGCCTGCACTCAGCCATTCGGGCACCTGCTTTTCACATCACACGCTTTCAGTGTAGCGGCCCAGTCAGCGCGCCGGGCACTGCGCATGCCTCTGCGCGTCACCTCGACACCTTACTCTTTATCCGCGCAGCGGTTCCAGCGGGCGCGTCTTTTGCTTCCGCTGACGTATCCGGCCCTGACTTTCCGCGGCATCCGTCGCCGCGCTTTTTGCACAAGCACGACTATCTTTGAGTCTTCCAGGCAATTGGCGATGCCTGTGGAAAACGAGCAGCACCGTAACGCCAGCGCTTCAAAGAACGCCTGACCGCCATGACGGCGACCAGGAATTAAAACCCTGAGGTATTTATGAGTACCAACCTCGACCAGCTCACCGATTGGTTGAAAGAACACAGGATTACCGAAGTCGAATGCATGATCGCCGACCTCACCGGTATCACACGGGGCAAGATTTCACCGACCAACAAGTTCATTGCTGAAAAGGGCATGCGCTTGCCGGAAAGCGTACTGCTCCAGACCGTGACGGGCGATTACGTCGAAGACGACATCTACTACGAATTGCTGGACCCCGCAGACATCGACATGTTCTGCCGTCCTGACCAGAGCGCGGTGTTTCTGGTGCCCTGGGCCATCGAGCCGACTGCGCAGGTGATTCACGACACCTACGACAAGCAAGGCAACCCCATCGAGCTGTCCCCGCGCAATGTCCTCAAGAAAGTCCTCAAGCTCTATGCCGATCAAGGCTGGCAGCCCATTGTGGCGCCGGAGATGGAGTTCTACCTGACCAAGCGCAGCGACGACCCCGACTACCCGCTGCAGCCACCGGTGGGTCGCTCGGGTCGTCCGGAAACCGGCCGGCAGTCGTTCTCCATCGAAGCCGCCAACGAATTCGACCCCTTGTTCGAAGACGTCTACGACTGGTGCGAACTGCAGAACCTCGACCTGGACACGCTGATTCACGAAGACGGCACCGCGCAGATGGAGATCAACTTCCGTCACGGCGACGCGCTGTCTCTGGCCGACCAGATCCTGGTGTTCAAGCGCACCATGCGCGAAGCCGCGCTCAAGCACGACGTGGCCGCGACCTTCATGGCCAAGCCCATGACCGGCGAACCTGGCAGCGCCATGCACCTGCACCAGAGCATCATCGACATCGAAACCGGCAAGAACATCTTCTCCAATGAAGATGGCTCGATGAGTCAGCTGTTCCTGCAGCACATCGGCGGTCTGCAAAAGCTGATCCCCGAGCTGTTGCCGCTGTTCGCGCCCAACGTCAACTCGTTCCGCCGCTTCCTGCCGGACACCTCCGCGCCGGTGAACGTGGAGTGGGGCGAAGAAAACCGCACCGTTGGCCTGCGCGTTCCGGATGCCGGGCCGCAGAACCGCCGTGTGGAAAACCGCCTGCCCGGCGCTGATGCCAATCCGTATCTGGCCATCGCCGCCAGCCTGTTGTGCGGTTTCATCGGCATGGTCGAGGGCCTCAACCCCAGCGCCCCCGTCGTCGGCCGTGGTTACGAACGCCGCAACCTGCGCCTGCCGTTGACCATCGAAGACGCGCTGGAGCGCATGGAAAACAGCAAGACGGTCGAAAAGTACCTCGGCAAGAAATTCATCACCGGCTACGTCGCGGTCAAGCGCGCCGAGCACGAGAACTTCAAGCGTGTGATCAGTTCGTGGGAGCGGGAATTCCTGCTCTTTGCCGTCTGACGTACCGGGGCGTCGTGGATTCCAGTGGATCCACGGCGCCCCACACGCGATACCTGACTGGAGTGATTCATGAGTTCCAACAACCCGCAAACCCGCGAATGGCAAGCCCTCAGCAGTGATCATCACCTTGCGCCGTTCAGCGATTTCAAGCAGTTGAAAGAGAAAGGCCCGCGCATCATCACCAACGCCAAGGGCGTTTACCTCTGGGACAGCGAAGGCAACAAGATCCTCGACGGCATGGCCGGGCTCTGGTGTGTCGCCATTGGTTATGGTCGAGAAGAACTGGCGGACGCTGCCAGCAAACAGATGCGTGAGCTGCCCTATTACAACCTGTTCTTCCAGACGGCTCACCCGCCGGCACTGCAGTTGGCGAAGGCCATTTCCGACATTGCCCCTGAGGGCATGAACCACGTGTTCTTCACCGGTTCAGGCTCAGAAGGCAACGACACGGTGCTGCGCCTGGTTCGCCATTACTGGGCGATCAAAGGCCAGCCGAGCAAGAAAGTCATCATCAGCCGCGTCAACGGTTACCACGGCTCGACCGTCGCCGGCGCCAGCCTGGGCGGCATGACCTACATGCACGAGCAGGGCGATTTGCCGATTCCGGGCATCGTGCACATTCCGCAGCCTTACTGGTTCGGTGAGGGCGGTGACATGACGCCCGACGAATTCGGCGTCTGGGCGGCTGAACAGCTGGAGAAGAAGATTCTCGAACTGGGCGTGGACAACGTCGGCGCGTTTATCGCCGAGCCGATTCAGGGCGCCGGCGGCGTTATCGTTCCGCCCGACACCTACTGGCCGAAGATCAAAGAGATCCTCGCCAAGTACGACATCCTCTTTGTGGCCGACGAAGTGATCTGTGGCTTTGGCCGCACCGGGGAATGGTTCGGCAGCGATTTCTACGACCTCAAGCCGGATTTGATGACCATCGCCAAGGGCCTGACCTCGGGCTACATCCCCATGGGCGGCGTCATCGTGCGCGACGACGTGGTCAAGGTGTTGAACGAGGGCGGCGACTTCAACCACGGCTTCACCTACTCCGGTCACCCGGTGGCGGCGGCAGTGGGCCTGGAGAACATTCGCATTCTGAGTGAAGAAAAGATCGTCGAACGGGTGAAGTCCGAAACGGCACCCTATTTGCAAAAGCGTCTGCGCGAGCTGAGCGATCACCCGCTGGTGGGTGAAGTGCGGGGCGTCGGCATGCTGGGCGCAATCGAACTGGTGAAAGACAAGGCCACTCGCGAGCGTTATGTCGGCAAAGGCGCAGGCATGATCTGCCGCACTTTTTGCTTCAATAACGGCCTGATCATGCGGGCCGTGGGCGACACCATGATTATCTCGCCGCCGCTGGTGATTACCTTCGCCGAGATCGACGAGTTGATCGAAAAGGCGCGCAAGTGCCTGGACCTGACGCTTGAGTCATTGCAAGGCTGAATTTTTTTCCGGAAATTGCCAGACTGTCCGCCGTCTAGACGCCGCTTACATAAAAACACTGGAGCCGTACGAATGAAGAAATTTGGCAAAACCCTCCTGGCCTTGTCCCTCATGGGCGCAGTGGCCGCCGCTGCACACGCCGATGACAAAGTCCTCCACGTCTATAACTGGTCTGATTACATCGCACCGAACACCATCGCCGACTTCGAAAAAGAGTCGGGCATCAAAGTAGTGTACGACGTGTTCGACAGCAACGAGACCCTGGAAGCCAAGCTGCTGGCCGGTAAATCGGGCTACGACGTCGTCGTTCCGTCGAACAACTTCCTGGCCAAGCAGATCAAGGCCGGCGTCTACCAGGAGCTGGACAAGTCCAAGCTGCCAAATTACAAAAACCTCGACCCTGCCTTGTTGAAAGCCGTGTCCATCAGCGACCCGGACAACAAGCACGCGTTCCCGTACATGTGGGGCTCGATCGGCATCGGCTACAACGCTGAAAAAGTCAAAGCCGCTTTGGGCGCTGATGCACCGGTCAACTCGTGGGACCTGCTGTTCAAGCCGGAAAACGCTGCCAAGCTGAAAGGCTGCGGGATCAGCTTCCTCGACTCGCCGACCGAAATGCTGCCAGTGGCGCTGCATTACCTGGGCCTGCCGACCGACAGCCAGAAGAAGGAAGACATCCAGAAGGCCGAGGATCTGTTCAAGAAGATTCGTCCTTCGATCACCTACTTCCACTCGTCCAAGTACATCTCGGACCTGGCCAACGGCAACATCTGCGTAGCCGTGGGTTACTCGGGTGACGTCTACCAGGCCAAGGCGCGCGCTGAAGAAGCGGGCGGCAAGGTCAAAGTCAGCTACAACATTCCGAAAGAAGGTGCAGGCAGCTTCTACGACATGGTCGCCATCCCGAAAGATGCCGAAAACGTCGAAGGCGCTTACAAGTTCATGAACTTCATCCTGCAACCGAAGGTGATGGCCGAAATCACCAACTCCGTTCACTTCCCGAACGGCAACAAGGCAGCAACCGAGTTCGTCGACAAGGACATCACGTCTGATCCAGGCGTCTATCCGCCGGCAGACGTGCTGGCCAAGTTGTACGCCATCGCCGACTTGCCAGCGGCGACTCAACGCCTGATGACCCGCAGCTGGACCAACATCAAATCGGGTAAATAAGCCTGACCGGGTGGGGCAAGTGCCCCACCCAAACTGTGGGAGTGAGCTTGCTCGCGAATGCGGTTTGCCTGAGCCGGATGCATGACTGGCACACCGCAATCGCGAGCAAGCTCACTCCTACAGGTTTTGCGTCACCCGTCATGACACCCGCGTCACAAAAAGTTTTTTTGCGAGAAGGGTTTATCGAAGGTAAGTTGCGCGCCGGATGGGTCACAGGCAGTCGTTACTGTCATCGGTACGGGCAACAGGCCCACCTACTAAAAAAGGACTGCACACGTGTCTATTTCTTTATTTTCAAAAGGCTTGCTGCTCGGCGCCGGGCTCACGCTCGCGGCCGGTGCCTACGCGGATTCCACCGTTCGCATTTATAACTGGTCCGATTACATCGGCACCACAACGCTGGAGGACTTCACGTCCACCACCGGCATCAAGACCAAATACGACGTCTTCGACTCCAACGAAACCCTGGAAGGCAAGCTGCTGGCCGGCCACACCGGTTATGACGTGGTCGTCCCGTCCAACCACT
Organism: Pseudomonas sp. HP_12; assembly: GCF_055283955.1. NCBI lineage: Bacteria > Pseudomonadati > Pseudomonadota > Gammaproteobacteria > Pseudomonadales > Pseudomonadaceae > Pseudomonas > Pseudomonas sp. HP_12. The sequence continues at coordinate 18,590 of NZ_JBTOQG010000028.1, read as the reverse complement.
TCCTGGGCAAGCAGATCAAGGCGGGGGCGTTTCAGAAGCTCGACAAATCACAGCTGCCGAATTACTCCAACCTCGACCCCGAACTGCTCAAGCGCCTGGAAAAGAACGACCCGGGCAACCAGTACGCCGTGCCTTATCTGTGGGGCACCAACGGCATCGGCTACAACGTCGACAAGATCAAGGAAGTGCTGGGCGTCGACACCATCGACTCCTGGGCCACGCTGTTCGAGCCCGAGAACATCAAGAAGCTGCAGAAGTGCGGCGTCGCGTTCCTCGACTCGGCTGACGAGATGCTGCCCGCAGTCCTTAACTACATGGGCAAAAACCCGAATAGCACCGACGAGAAAGACTACAAAGCCGCTGAAGCCAAGCTGCTCAAAGTCCGCCCGTACGTGACCTATTTCAACTCGTCCAAATACATCACTGACCTGGCCAACGGCGACATCTGCATCGCAGCCGGTTTCTCCGGTGACGTCTTCCAGGCCAAGGCCCGTGCCGCAGAAGCCGGTAAGGGCGTCAACATCGCCTACTCGATCCCGAAAGAGGGTGGCAACCTGTGGTTCGACATGCTCGCCATCCCGTCGGATGCGCCGGACGTGAAGGCCGCGCACGCGTTCATCAACTACATCCTCAAGCCTGACGTAATCGCCAAGGTCAGTGACCAGGTGGGTTATGCCAACCCGAACCCGGCTTCGGGCGAGCTGATGGATCAAGAAATTCGCAACGACGAGGCGGTTTACCCTTCGAAGGAGATACAGGAGCGCCTGTACGTCAACTCCGAGCTGCCGCCGAAGATCCAGCGCGTCATGACGCGCAGCTGGACGAAGATCAAAACCGGTAAATAAAGACCTTGGCGCCCGACCCCATTGGCCGGGCGCAAAAACAGTTGGGAGTTTCACCCATGGCAGTTGCCTCCGGCGCCTACAAGAAATCCCTTGAGGGTGGTCAGCAACCGAAACAGGTGCTGGTCAAAATCGATCGGGTCACGAAAAAGTTCGATGAGACGATTGCTGTGGACGACGTGTCTCTGCAGATCAACAAGGGTGAAATCTTTGCCCTGCTCGGCGGCTCCGGCTCGGGGAAATCCACCCTCCTGCGCATGCTTGCCGGCTTTGAACGCCCGACCGAAGGGCGCATTTACCTCGACGGCGTCGACATCACCGATATGCCGCCGTACGAACGTCCGATCAACATGATGTTCCAGTCCTACGCGCTGTTTCCGCACATGACCGTGGCGGACAACATCGCCTTTGGCCTCAAGCAGGACAAGCTGCCCAAGGCCGAAGTCGAGGCCCGCGTGGCCGAGATGCTCAAGCTGGTGCAGATGACCCAGTACGCCAAGCGCAAACCGCACCAATTGTCCGGCGGTCAGCGGCAGCGTGTGGCGCTGGCACGTTCGCTGGCGAAGAAGCCGAAGCTGCTGCTGCTCGACGAACCCATGGGCGCACTGGATAAAAAGCTGCGTTCGCAGATGCAACTGGAGCTGGTGGAAATCATCGAGCGCGTCGGCGTGACCTGCGTGATGGTGACCCACGACCAGGAAGAGGCCATGACCATGGCCGAGCGCATTGCGATCATGCACCTGGGCTGGATCGCGCAGATCGGCAGCCCGATCGATATCTACGAGACGCCGACCAGCCGCCTGGTCTGTGAGTTCATCGGCAACGTCAACCTGTTCGACGGCGAAGTCATCGAAGACATGGAAGGCCACGCGCTGATCAGCAGCCCTGAGCTGGAACGCAAAATCTATGTCGGCCACGGCGTCACCACGTCGGTGGAAGACAAGCGGATTACCTACGCGCTGCGTCCTGAAAAGCTGCTGGTGACCACCGAACAGCCGACGTTCGAGCACAACTGGTCGCGGGGCAAGGTTCACGACATCGCCTATCTGGGCGGTCACTCGGTGTTCTACGTGAAACTGCCGTCGGGCAAGCTGGTGCAGTCGTTTGTCGCCAATGCCGAACGTCAGGGCACACGACCGACCTGGGACGATGAAGTCTTCGTCTGGTGGGAAGACGACAGCGGCGTGGTATTGCGCTCATGAAAATCCGAAAAATAAAACGGGCTTTCAATCGAATAAAACCCACCGGGCGCCAGGCCGTTATTGGCGTACCGTTCCTGTGGCTGTTCCTGTTTTTCGCGCTGCCGTTTCTGATCGTCATCAAGATTAGCTTCGCTGAAGCAGACGTAGCGATTCCGCCGTATACCGAGATCTTCACCTACGTCGAGCAGAAGCTCGACATCGTGCTCAACTTCGCCAACTACGCCCTGCTGACCAGTGACGACCTGTACATCTCGGCGTATCTGGGCTCGTTGAAGATGGCGTTCATCAGCACCTTGCTGTGCCTGTTGATCGGCTATCCGATGGCCTATGGCATCTCCATCGCCCGCAAAGAAATGCAGACGGTGCTGTTGCTGCTGATCATGATGCCGACCTGGACTGCGATCCTGATCCGCGTGTACGCGTGGATGGGCATCCTCAGCAACAACGGTCTGCTCAACGCATTTCTGATGTGGCTGGGCGTGATCAGCGAGCCATTGCAGATACTCAACACCAACCTCGCGGTGTACATCGGCGTGGTCTATTCGTATCTGCCGTTCATGATTCTGCCGCTTTACGCGAATCTGGTGAAGCACGATCAGAGCCTGCTGGAAGCCGCATCGGACCTGGGTTCGAGCACTTTCAACAGCTTCTGGAAAATCACCGTACCGCTGTCCAAGAACGGCATCATCGCCGGCTGCATGCTGGTATTCATTCCGGTGGTGGGCGAGTTCGTCATCCCGGAACTGCTGGGCGGCCCCGAGACGCTGATGATCGGTAAAGTGCTGTGGCAGGAATTCTTCAACAACCGTGACTGGCCGGTAGCGTCGTCGCTGGCAGTGGTGATGCTGTTGATCCTCATCGTGCCGATCATTCTGTTCAACCGCAGTCAGGCCAAAGAGCTGGAGGGCAAGGCATGAGAGGCTTCCGATTCTCGAACCTGATGTTGGTGCTGGGCCTGATCTTCATCTACGCGCCCATGGTCATTCTGGTGATCTATTCGTTCAACGCCTCCAAGCTGGTAACGGTTTGGGGCGGCTGGTCGGTGAAGTGGTACGTCGGGCTGCTCGACAATACCCAACTGATGAGCGCGGTCATGCGCTCGCTGGAAATCGCGCTGTATACGTCGATTGCGGCGGTGGCGCTGGGCACCATGGCGGCGTTCGTGCTGACGCGGATCACCCGATTCAAGGGCAAGACCTTCTTCGGCGGTCTGGTCACCGCGCCTCTGGTGATGCCGGAAGTGATCACCGGCCTGTCGCTGTTGCTGCTGTTCGTGGCGATGGCGCAGTTGCTCGGCTGGCCCGAGGAGCGTGGGATCGTCACCATCTGGATCGCTCACACGACGTTCTGTGCGGCGTATGTGGCGGTGGTGGTGTCGGCGCGTCTGCGTGAGCTGGACATGTCCATCGAAGAAGCAGCAATGGACCTGGGTGCGCGGCCGTGGAAGGTGTTCTTCCTGATCACCATCCCGATGATCGCGCCATCGCTGGCGGCGGGGGCGATGATGTCCTTCGCGCTGTCGCTGGACGACCTGGTGCTGGCGAGCTTCGTCTCCGGCCCGGGGTCGACCACCCTGCCGATGGAAGTGTTCTCGGCGGTGCGCCTGGGCGTGAAGCCTGAGATCAATGCGATTGCCAGTCTGATTCTGTTGGCGGTGTCGATTGCGACCTTCCTGGTCTGGTTCTTCAGCCGCCGGGCGGAAAACAACCGCAAACGCGCGATCCAGCAAGCCATCGAAGAAGCTGCGGCAGACGGTTGGAAACAGCCGGACCTGCGTCGTGCAAAGGTGGTCGAGTCGGTTTGATAGTAGGACCGGCTTCAGCCGGGAAGAGGCCGGTATGTACGCTATAGATTTGCGTTGTAACGTCCGACGCCTTCCCGGCTAAAGCCGGTCCCACAAGTTGGGGCTCCAGCTAGACCCACCGTTCATACGGTTATCGCCCCGGCACCAACCTCAACACCTCTTTGCTGTTCCCCGCCACATCTCCTTCGCTGAACCGCTCCGGCGCGTACTCGCCGTTGACGTAGTGCTGCGCCTGATCGGCGTAGTGCTTGTCGAACAGCACGCCGCTCTGGCCCACCGGGTTGATCCCCAGGGCGTGGGCCGGGTCGGCGAAATCGATGAGGCGGCGCGTCGATGGTCCGTAAGTCACCGGCCACGGCGCGGGGCCCATGCTCGCTGACAGGTTGTTCGGCACCTCATGGGTACCGGGCGCCGCGAACGGCCCGACGTTGAACAGCATGTCCAGCGGCGGTTGTTTGCCCAACGGATGTTCATGGGTCAGCGTGTGCGCCTTGCCCCATGTCCACTCATCCGGGTTCTGCCCGTACAGCGATTTCAAATGTGAGACCGCTGCGTGCCAGGCGACCTTCACCGTGTTGTCGCGGCTCTCGGGCTCTCGAGAATGGCGATTGTTCCACCACGGCGAATCGGCGTCGGCAGCCAGTCGCGGCAGGGCCAGGTCAATGAGTCGTGTCGACAGCAGCGTCGTGAACATCCCGTCGCTGAGCTCGTCATGGAACACCTGATCGGTCAGATTGAACAGGAACTGATTGAACAGCGTCGCCCCCACCGAATCGACGGAGTACTCGCCGTTCCACGCCGCCAATCGCTCCAGCAGATCGTGCTCCTCTGGCTCGCTGACCACGCGGCGCAGCACCGGAATCAGCGGCGTCAGAATCTGCGCGGCGTAGTCCGTCCGCGTGCCGAGCTGCAGCGCCTTGCTGTTCTCCAGATTCCATTTCACCTTGTCGCCGCTCAACTGGTTATTCAACTGGCGACCGCGCTCGGGAAGATTGTAGTAACCCGGAATCTCCATCCCCGTCGGCGACACCGGCTGGAAGTTCGCCGAGACGATATAACCCCGCGTAGGGTTCTCTTCCTGCGGGTTGTCGCTGAAAGGGTAGAAACCGTTCTTGTCAGCCTGCTCGGAGCTGCCGTCGAGAATGAACGTCGGATTGACCCCCGCAGGCCGCTTCGGCAACTGCGCCGCCGCCCACCAGCCGATATCGCCGCGAGCGTTGGCGTAGACGATGTTCAGGCCCGGCGACTGAATCTTCTCGGCGGCGCTGTGCATCTTCTCCAGCGTGTCGGCGCGGTTGGCTTCGTAGAAGCCCTGCAGGATCGGGTTGTCCGACTCCAGGAACGACCACCACATCGCAATCGGCGTGTCGCTCGGCTGTTGCGCCCCATTGGCGCCCAGCGCGTCATTGACGATCGGGCCGTGGGGTGACTGCCGCAAGGTGATCGTGACGGGGGCTTGACCCTTGACGTCGATCTGCTCGGTGCGTGAGGTCATGTCCACCCAGGCGCCGTGGTACCAGACTTGATTGGGGTTATCGGGGTTGGTCTTTTCACCGATCAGGTCCAGATCGTCGTTCTGGAACATGGTCAGGCTCCAGCCGAAATCCAGATTATGGCCGAGCAGCGCGAAGGGATTGAGCGCCTGAAAATGCCCGTACAGCTCGAAACCCGGCGCGGTCAGTTGTGCTTCATACCAGACCGCCGGCACCGAGAAACGGATGTGCGGATCACCCGCCAGCAACGGTTTGCCACTCTCGGTGCGGCTGCCGGACACCGCCCAGGCATTGCTGCCCTCGAACTGCGGCAGGCCGGCTTTCTCAAGCGCCTGCTGGCTGAGCAGTGCCAGGTCATTGAGGCCTTTCCAGTCGTTGCCCGTCAATGCAGGGGACTGGCCAAGGCCCCCTTGCGGCCGCCAGCCCATGTCGAAGACTTTCAGGTACTCCGGGCCCAGTTGATCCCGCACATAGGTCATCAACGGCTCGGTGCGAAACGCCGCCGCAAAGCTGTAGGCCAGATAACCGCCGACGCTGAGGGTGTCTTGCGCCGTGAACGGCCGCTCGCGAATGCCCAGCACGTCGAGCTCGATCGGTTTGGGATGCGTCGCCTGATATTGATTGATGCCGTCCAGATACGCTTGAAGCGCCTTCCACGCCGGCGTGTTCTTGTCCTGGCGCGCCACGTAGGCGTCGGCGTGCTCGCGGATGCGCAGGCTGCGGAACAGCTTGTCGGTGTTGACCAGCTTGGGGCCGAGGACTTCAGCCAGCTCGCCGCGCGCCAGCCTGCGCAGGATTTCCATCTGGAAAAGGCGGTCCTGAGCGTGGACATAGCCCAGAGCGCGGTACAAATCGTCCTGGTTGTCGGCACGAATATGCGGCACGCCGCGCTCGTCGTAACGCACGGTGACCGGGGCCTGCAGCCCTGCGAGTTTGATCTCGCCATCGCGGACCGGCTGCTTGCCGTGGATGTACCAGGCGCCCGCGCCCCCGATGAGCACCAACACTGCGACGACGACGTAAAGGCTGCGTTTCATCCGGGGGCTCAAATGAGAATCGTGAAGGTTTTGCAGGCTACAGATTTGTCTCGCGACTGGGTAGACGGACCGCCTATGGATTTAGGCCGCGTAACTTGCCACGCCGCAGCGGACAGATGACACTTCCGTGCGGCCGCTTCCCACCCACCCTCATCTGGAATTCCGATGTCTGACACGTTCGATCCCGATCACCTGCGTGCTGAGCTGCTGCCGCTAAGCGTGTCCCAAGCGCCATCTGAAGAGGCGCAGGCTTATCAGCGTTTCTACGGCCTGAACGCGCTTGGCCCGAATGGCTTGATCGGCAGCCGAATCGGGCGCTTTGAAGTGGGCGGTTACGACATTGTCACGCAGCTGTGGATGCCCGAACAGCCGGTCGGCACGCTGGTGCTGATGCATGGGTTTTACGATCACATCGGCTTGTATCGTCACGTCATCGACTGGGCATTGGGGCTTGGGCTGGCGGTGATTGCCTGCGACCTGCCGGGCCATGGATTGTCCAGTGGGGCGCGGGCAAGCATTACCGACTTCGCGGAGTATCAGGCGGTGCTGGATCGGCTTTTTGTCGAAGCCGAAAGCCTCAACCTGCCGCAGCCGTGGCACCTGTGTGGGCAAAGCACCGGCGGCGCGATTGTCATCGACCACTTGCTGCATCACGGCGACGCCAGCCCGGCGCAGGGTCAGACCATCCTGCTGGCGCCGCTGGTGCGGCCGCGTGGCTGGGCTCTGTCGAAACTCAGCTATTACCTGCTGCGCGGCTTCGTCAAAGCCATCGACAGACGCTTCAGCGAAAACTCCAACGCCCCGACCTTTCTGCCGTTCCTGCTGGCGGACCCGTTGCAGCCGCGGCGCTTGCCGACCGTCTGGGTGGGCGCGCTGGCCAAATGGATCGAGCGCATCGAACGCGCGCCCCGCAGCCGCCGCAGCCCGCTCATCGTGCAGGGCGAGTCGGACATGACCGTGGACTGGAGACATAATCTGCCAGTGCTCAAGGACAAGTTCGCCGAGCCGCAGATCTTCATGCTGCACGAAGCGCGGCATCACCTGGTGAACGAGTCACCCGAGCTGCGGGCGCGGTTTTTTGAGTTTCTGACGCAGCGGATGGGGTAGGGCTCGGAGGGCGGGCTTCCCGACTGGAGTCGATCCCACTGATGTTATTTGACCGTCTGCCCGACCGCCAATCCCGCGCGAACGGCGGCCAGTGCGGCCTTGTAATAGGCCTTGCCCTCGTTGGACTCGGCGAAGGTCGCGAACTCGTCCAGCTCGCCATCCGACAGGTCGCGGTATACATAAAGCAGCGTGTTGTTCACGTCCTTGCCGATCTGCCCCATGAGCCGCTGACGCTGACTGTCGAGCATCGCCTGGGTCGTTCCGCCGCCCATCAGGCCTGGAATCATTGAACTCAGGCTGTCGGCGGCGACGCCCGCAATCGCCATGCTGACCTCGGCGCCGGCTTCCTTGGCGGGGAGGGCGTTGGCCAGGTGGCCGATAATCAGCAGACGGTTGTCGTCGGCCTGGATGTGCGGCAGGCCTTGGGCATTTTTGGCCAGTTGATCCGGACGCGTCGCGGTGAGTTCGGCGTTGACGATCTTGCGGCCCAGGGGCGACTGGAAAAACTGCAGTGCAGGGTTCGGGTCCTGCAGCGTCTGGCGCAGCATTTGCTCCCCGCGCTGGTCCATCGCCTGGGGCGCGAAACGCTGATTGCTGTTGCTCACCAGGGCGTCGAACACGGCCGGCGGAAGGCTGTTGCGGTAACGCTGCTGAGCGGCTTTCAAGGCATCGACAAAATGAGCGCGTTGTTCCGGCCAGCCGGCGAGCGTGTACAGCTGATCGTGGCCGTCTGCCCAGGCGGGCAAAGTGCAGAACATCAACAGCAGGAAAAACAGACGGCGCATTAGAGACTCCTGTCGGCAGGCCGCCATTCTCGGTGGGGCAGCGGGGATTTGTCGAGTTAACACTTGCCAGACCCCGCTAAAAACCGTGGGTTCGATCAGCAGTCGGGCAAAACCGTCGGGCGTATTCAAACCCGCAAAAATATTCCTCATTCGCCGGACTGCAGGCCCTGTCGGATTAATCGGCGTATGGATACTATGCGCGCCATGCGCATATCCCCTGATCACCCGCTGCTGTTGCGAATCGTCGACGACCTGGCCGAGCGTGGCTGGTCGCAGCAGAACATCTTCCTGCCCGACACTCTGACCCGAGAGCTGGCGCTTGAATGCCGCACGCGTGCCGTTCAGGGCGAGCTCGCACCTGCTGCGGTGGGGCGCGGGCCGGCGCAGGAGGTTCGAGAGGGGATTCGCGGCGATCACATTCAGTGGCTGGAAGCGGGGCAGGCCGAACCGTGCGATCGCTATCTGGATCTGATGGAGAGCCTGCGTCAGGCGCTGAACCGAGGCCTGTTTCTGGGCCTTGAGGACTACGAAAGCCACTTCGCGCTCTATCCGCCAGGGGCCTTCTACCTCAAGCACGTGGACCGTTTTCGTGATGACGACAAACGCATGGTCTCGGCGGTCGTCTACCTCAATGACGGCTGGTTGCCAGAGCACGGCGGCCAGTTGCGGATGTACCTGAAGGACGGTGTCGAGTATGACGTGCAACCCACCGGCGGCTGCCTGGTGGTGTTCCTCTCGGGCGACATGCCCCACGAAGTCATGCCCTCGACCCGCGAGCGACTGTCGCTGACCGGCTGGTTCAGGCGGCGCGGGAACGAGCCGTTCGAGCTGTAGCAAGCTCACCTCCACAAGTCCTGCAGCAGCCGGAGATTACAAGCCGACCCCGATCCCGTGGGAGCGAGCTTGCTCGCGAAGAGGCTCAGACATCCGCTACATATTGAGCGCCTGAAATGCCGCCTTCGTGAGCAAGCTCACTCCCACAAGTCCTGCGGTAGCCGGAGATTGCAAGCCGACCCGCGATCCCGTGGGAGCGAGCTTGCTCGCGAAGGCATAGGTTCATTCCCCAGAGAAAGAGGCTGAATGAGCTGGCCTCTTCGTGAGCAAGCTCACTCATACAAGTCCTGCAGCAGCCGGAGATGGCAAGCCGACCCCGATCCCGTGGGAGCGAGCTTGCTCGCGAAGGCTTACTTTCCGTCTACAGAGAAAGTAGCTGAATGAGCTGGCCTCTTCGTGAGCAAGCTCACTCATACAAGTCCTGCGGCAGCCGGAGATTACAAGCCGACCCCCGATCCCGTGGGAGCGAGCTTGCTCGCGAAGAGGCTCAGACATCCGCTACATATTGAGCGCCTGAAATGCCGCCTTCGTGAGCAAGCTCACTCCCACATGGACGGTGTTTGCTGCGCAACAGCGGCGTGACGGCTCCTACAGGATTTGTGGTTTCTGCCCGACACCGCTCGGTCCAACATGAAATCTTCTACATCCAGCCCCTCGGCGAAATACTTCGCGGCCAACCGCAGCTAAGGTAAAGGTCGGTCCCGAGCGGTTGTCTGTCGGGGTGAAGAGGCTTCGACTCCCGAACCCGCCAGCCGCATATCGATAAAAACGGAGAGATCATGAAGACGTTATTCGCTAGAACTGCCCTGGCCGGACTGCTGCTGGGGGCGAGTTTCCTGGCCCAGGCCGCCGACATCCCTCGCACGGCATCGCCCGCAGGCGCTGAGGTTTACATCATCTCGCCGAAGGATGGCGCGACGGTCAATGGCGCCTTCAAGGTGCAGTTCGGCCTCAAGGGCATGGGCGTCGCCCCGGCCGGCGTTGACGTCCCGGACACCGGCCATCATCACCTGCTGATCGACGTCAAGGATCAGCCCGACATGACCGCGCCGCTGCCGACCACCGACAATATCCGTCACTTCGGCAAAGGCCAGACCGAAACCGAGCTGAACCTGACCCCGGGTCAGCACACCCTGCAGCTGCTGGTCGGCGACAAGAACCACGTCCCGCTGAACCCACCGGTCGAGTCGCAGAAGATCACCATCACGGTGAAATAACGCGCCGCAGACGGTCGCTCGCGCAGAGCCGGCGAGTGGCTTGACTCGCGCACAAAAAAGGAGACCATCAAGTCTCCTTTTTTATCACCCCAAAACCACGTCTTAGAACAGAACGCGGCTACGAATGGTGCCTTTGATGTGCTGCAGTTTCTCTTGCGCCAGATCGGAGTACTCGGCGTCGACGTCGATCACCACATAACCGACTTTCTCGTTGGTCTGCAGGAACTGACCGGAGATGTTGATGCCGTTTTCGGCGAAGACCTTGTTGATCTCCATCAGCACGCCCGGGATGTTCTCGTGGATGTGCAGCAGGCGGTGCTTGCCAGGGTGGGCCGGCAGGGCCACTTCCGGGAAGTTGACCGAGGAAACCGACGTACCGTTGTCGCTGTACTTGACCAGCTTCTCTGCCACTTCCAGACCGATGTTGGCTTGGGCCTCAGCAGTAGAACCGCCGATGTGCGGGGTCAGGATCACGTTGTCCAGGCCGCGCAGCGGGCTTTCGAACACGTCGTCGTTGGAGCGTGGCTCGACCGGGAACACGTCGATGGCCGCGCCGATCAGGTGCTGATCCTTGATCGCGTCAGCCAGTGCGTCGAGTTCGACCACCGTGCCGCGCGCCGCGTTGATCAGGATGGCGCCCTTCTTCATCGTGCGAATTTCTTTCTCGCCGATCATCCATTGGGTTTCGTTGGTTTCCGGAACGTGCAGGGTCACGATGTCGGCCATGCCCAGCAGCTCGTTCAGGCTGGACACCTGAGTGGCGTTGCCCAGCGGCAGCTTGGTCAGGGTGTCGTAGAAATACACCTGCATGCCCAGGCCTTCAGCCAGGACCGACAGCTGAGTGCCGATCGAGCCGTAGCCGATGATGCCGAGCTTCTTGCCGCGAATTTCGAACGAGTTGGCCGCGCTCTTGATCCAGCCACCGCGATGGCAGGAAGCGTTCTTCTCCGGGATACCGCGCAGCAGCAGGATGGCCTCGGCCAGCACCAGTTCCGCCACCGAACGGGTGTTGGAGTAGGGGGCGTTGAACACAGCGATGCCGCGTTCGCGGGCTGCGTTCAGGTCAACCTGGTTGGTACCGATGCAGAAGCAGCCGACCGCGACCAGTTTCTTGGCGCTGTCGAACAGTTCTTCAGTCAGTTGGGTGCGGGAACGAATACCGATGAAATGAGCGTCGGCAATCTTTTCCTTCAGTTCGGCTTCCGGCAGAGACTTGGTGTGGTACTCGATGCTGGTGTAACCGGCGGCCTTGAGGACGTCGACCGCGGACTGGTGGACGCCTTCGAGAAGAAGGAACTTGATCTTGCTCTTGTCGAGGGAAGTCTTGCTCATCTGCGTAAACCTGTGTCCCGGAGAGAAATGGCAGTAAGTGAAGCGCGCGCAAATCGGCCGAAAGCTCGATTGGCGGGGGGCGTATGCTAGCATATGCACCCCGCGAAACACCCCATTCCTGGACGTGAGCCGTTCTCAGGATGACCATGAATTGTTCGAGAGTTCTGTTGATGACCCATCCTGCGCTGATAGATGAGCTGAAGACCCTGGTTGAGCCCGGCAAGGTCCTGACCGACGCCGATTCCCTCGAAGCCTACGGCAAGGACTGGACCAAACATTTCGCCCCGGCGCCCACCGCCATCGTCTTTCCCAAGACCACCGAACAGGTGCAGGCCATCGTCCGCTGGGCCAACGAACGCAAGGTGGCGCTGGTCCCGTCGGGCGGCCGCACCGGATTGTCCGCCGCCGCCGTTGCCGCCAATGGGGAGGTGGTCGTCAACTTCGATTACATGAATCAGGTGCTCGAACTTAACCTGACGGATCGCACTGCCATCTGCCAGCCAGGCGTGGTCACCAAACAGCTGCAGAATCTCGCGGAAGAAAACGGCCTGTATTACCCGGTCGACTTCGCGTCGTCAGGCTCCAGCAATATCGGTGGCAACATCGGCACCAACGCCGGCGGGATCAAAGTGATCCGCTACGGCATGACCCGCAACTGGGTCGCGGGCCTCAAGGTGGTCACCGGCAAGGGCGACCTGCTCGAACTGAACAAAGACCTGATCAAAAACGCCACCGGCTACGACATGCGTCAGCTGTTCATTGGCGCCGAAGGCACGCTGGGGTTCGTGGTCGAGGCGACCATGCGACTGGACCGCGCGCCGAAAAACCTCACCGCGATGGTCCTCGGGACCACTGATTTCAACGCGATCATGCCGGTGCTGCACGCGTTCCAGAGCAAGCTCGACCTCACCGCATTCGAATTCTTCTCGGACAAGGCGCTGGCCAAGGTCATGGCGCGCGGCGACGTGCCGTCCCCGTTCGACACCGAATGCCCGTTCTACGCGCTGCTGGAATTCGAAGCGACCACCGAAGAAGTGGCCAACCACGCGCTGGAAACTTTCGAACACTGTGTCGAGCAAGGCTGGGTGCTGGATGGCGTGATGAGCCAGAGCGAACAGCAACTGCAGAACCTGTGGAAACTGCGCGAATACATTTCTGAAACCATCTCCCACTTCACGCCGTACAAAAACGACATCTCGGTCACCGTTTCGAAGGTCCCGGCGTTTCTCGCTGAAGTGGACGCGATCGTTGGGCAGCATTACCCGGATTTCGAAATCGTCTGGTTCGGTCACATTGGCGACGGCAACCTGCACCTGAACATCCTCAAGCCGGAAAACCTGAGCAAGGACGAGTTCTTCGCCAAGTGCGCGACGGTGAACAAGTGGGTGTTCGAGATCGTCCAGAAGTACAACGGCTCGATCTCCGCGGAACACGGCGTCGGCATGACCAAGCGTGACTACCTGCACTACAGCCGGTCGCCGGTGGAAATCGAATACATGAAGGCCGTCAAGGCGGTGTTCGACCCGAACGGCATCATGAACCCCGGCAAAATTTTCGCGGTGTAAGCGGTTCCCCATTACAACAAGCATTTCAGGAGCGCTCATGAGCTATCAGCACAAGTACGTCGACGGCACCAAGGTTCACTTTCCGCTCGGTAAAGTCGTCTGCATCGGCCGCAATTACGCCGAGCACGCGAAGGAGCTGGACAACCCGGTCCCCACTGAACCGCTGCTGTTCATCAAACCGGGCAGCTGCGTGGTCGGAATCGAGGGTGGCTTCAGCATTCCTCAGGACCGGGGTTCGGTGCACTACGAAGCCGAGATCGTCGTGCTGATCGGCAAGCCGCTGAGCAAGAACCCGAGTCGTGAAGAAGTCCTCGATGCGATCTCCGGATTCGCGCCGGGCCTGGACCTGACGCTGCGCGACGTGCAGTCGAAGCTGAAAGAGAAAGGTCTGCCGTGGGAAATCGCCAAGTCATTCGACGGCGCGGCCGTGATCGCGCCGTTCGTATCCGCTGACGCTTACCCCGATCTGACCGACATCGCCATCCGGCTGACCATCAACGGCGAAGTCCGCCAGGACGGCAACAGCAGCCACATGCTCAACCCGATCGTGCCGATGATCCAGCACATGGCCTCGCAGTTCTCGCTGCAGGCCGGTGACCTGATCATGACCGGCACGCCGGCCGGCGTAGGGCCGTTCACTGTTGGCGATGAGATCGTGGTGGAGCTGACCGGCCAGAGCCGCTTCGAAAGTGACGTACGCGGATGACTCAGCGTAAAAGCCGTCTGCGTTTCCGTTGGTGGTGGTTGCTCGTTGCAGCGCTGGTGATTTTGGCCGGTCTGTCCCTGGCCTGGCACTGGGACGATCGCGGTTTGTTGTGGCTGCGCGAGCGCAACGTCACGCCGGCCGAGCGCGCAGCGGGCATCTGGCTGCCGGATTACAAGGTCGACATCGACGCCAAGCCGTTGGCCGGCATGGAAAAGGACGAGGCCTCAGACCTGTCTTACGACCCGTCGACCAAAACCCTGTATTCGGTGATGGGCAAAAACCCTTTTCTCTCCGAGATCACCCTGACCGGCGACGTCATTCGCAAGATCCCGCTTCAGGGGTGGGGCAACCCCGAGGGGGTTGCCGTTCTGGGCGACGGGCAGATTGCCATCGTTGATGAGCGTCAGCACCTGATGACCATCGTCCACGTCACGCCCGAAACCAAAACCCTGAACATCGCCGACTTCCCCAAGTACGATCTCGGTCCGTCGAAGGATCAGAACAAAGCCTTCGAAGGCATCGCCTGGGACCCGCGGGATCAGCAGTTCCTGTTTGGCGAAGAGCGTCCGCCGGCGCTGTACAGCTGGAAGGCCGATGGCAGCAGCGAGGTGAGGGGCGAGAAGCGCAAGCTGATCAACGACAACCTGATCGTGCGCAATCTGTCGTCCCTGTACGCGGACCAGAAGACCGGGCATTTGCTGTTGCTGTCCGCCGAGTCGCATATGCTGCTGGAGCTGGACGGCAAGGGAAATCAGGTCAGCTTCATGACCCTGCTGCACGGCTTCAATGGCCTGAGCGAGACGATTCCCCGCGCCGAAGGGGTCGCCATGGACGAGAACGGCACCATTTATATGGTCAGCGAGCCCAACCTGTTTTACACCTTCAAGCGGCAGTGACGCCGGGCCGGTATCGGCCTGATCGTCTGCCCGCTCTCGCTTGAGCTCTGAAAAGCCGAAACGAGATGTCACATGGCTTTCAGTTTGGCTTCAGAATACGGTGCTATTAAAACCGCCCCACTGAAGTCGAGCCCCCTGCATGCGTCGTGTTTCCCCGTTCCAGAGCGTTGTGCTCACGTTACTTGTCCTGTTGCTACTGACCGCGTCGTTCTTCGTGGCGCGCGAGTACCGGGTCATCGAGCGGCTCTGGTTCAACTGGTACGTGTTCTGGCAGTCCAGCGACGCCCAGGCGCTGGGGCTCGACGCGTACGACGTCGAGATTGAGGCGCGGGTCATCGACGGCCTGAAGGCTAACGTCTCGGCCCTCAGCTTCGATCCGCAGCGCAAAACCCTCTTCACCGTGACCAACAAAAACCCCGAGTTGGTCGAGTTGAGCCTGGAAGGGCGGATTCTCAGACGAATTCCCCTGACCGGGTTTGGGGACGCCGAAGCGGTCGAGTACATCAGCCCCGGGATTTACGTCATCAGTGACGAGCACAGTCAGCGGCTGATCAAGGTTCACGTGGATGACGACACGGCGTTCCTCGACGCGGCCGATGCCGAGCAGCTGACCCTGGGCATCGACGCCGGCGGCAACAACGGTTTTGAAGGCCTGGCCTACGATAATCAGGGCCGTCGGCTGTTCGTCGCCAAAGAGCGGCGGCCGGTGCAGATTATTGAGGTGCGCGGCTTTCCTGACGCCGGAACCCATTCCCCAAACATCCTGGAAGTGACGTCCAGCAAGCAGCGGGATGCGGGCCTGTTCGTGCGCGACCTGTCCAGCCTGCAATTCGATGAGCGAAGCGGGCATTTGCTGGCGCTGTCGGATGAGTCGCGGCAGATTCTCGAACTGGACACCGAGGGCAAGCCGGTCGCCAATGTGTCACTGACCAAGGGCAGCATGGGCCTGAGCAAAAGCGTGCCCCAGGCCGAAGGCATCGCCATGGGGGACGACGGCACCTTGTACGTCGTGAGCGAGCCGAACCTGTTTTATGTATTCAAGAAGCGCTAAGCCGGCCGGATCTGGCGAGGATCGAGCGAGCGACGAATAACTTGTGGGAGCGAGCTTGCTCTGGGCCGCATCCGGACGAAGGGGTGGTACATCCGCTGAATTTTCAGCGGCTGCACTGCAGTCTTCGTGAGCAAGCTCACTCCCACAGTGACGAGCACGGCAGGGTTATCTCGGTGGTCGGGAAGTCCTCTTCAACCGGATCAACCTTGCCCCGCAACCATTAGCGCTTGAGGGTTTTCACACCTTCCTGAGTGCCCAGAAGCAGCAAATCCGCCGGGCGCGCGGCGAACAGGCCGTTGGTGACAACGCCGACGATGTTGTTGATCTGCGCTTCCACTTGGGCCGGGTTGGTGATGTTCATGTTGTGCACATCGAGGATGATATTGCCGTTGTCCGTCATCACGCCGTCGCGGTAAACCGGGTCGCCGCCCAGCTTCACCAGTTCGCGGGCCACGTGGCTGCGGGCCATCGGGATCACTTCGACCGGCAGGGGGAACGCGCCCAGCACCGGCACCAGCTTGCTCGCGTCAGCGATGCAGATGAAGGTTTTGGCCACGGCGGCCACGATCTTCTCGCGGGTCAGGGCTGCGCCGCCGCCTTTGATCAGGTTCAGGTGCTCGTCGCTTTCATCGGCGCCGTCGACGTAAAACTCCAGATCGCTGACCGTGTTCAGCTCATACACCGGAATCCCGTGACCCTTGAGGCGTGCGGCCGTTGCGTCGGAGCTGGCGACTGCGCCGTCGAACGCACCTTTGTGCAGGGCCAGTGCGTCGATGAAGCAATTGGCGGTAGAGCCGGTGCCCACGCCCACGACGCTTTTGTCGTCGAGCTTCGGAAGGATGAAATCGACGGCGGCCTGGGCAACGGCCTGTTTGAGTTGATCCTGGGTCATGCGAGGTGGGCTCCGTTTACAGGGAATAGCGATAGGTCCGAGGGCCGGCAGTATAACGACATGCCGTCGTCAAAGCCTGAGTCTTGATATGGTCGTGCGCCGGGGCGAGGGGTAGACTTCCGGGTCTTGCCCCTTCGCCAGCGATTCTTCCCCGATGCTCGAGCACTACGTCAAAAAAATCCTCAATTCCCGTGTCTACGACGTTGCCGTGGAAACCCCGCTGCACGCCGCCCGCCAGCTGTCTGCGCGCCTGGGCAATAACGTGCTGCTCAAGCGCGAAGACTTGCAGCCGGTGTACTCCTTCAAGATTCGCGGCGCGTACAACAAGCTGGCGCAGTTGAGTCCGGAAGAACTGGCGCGGGGCGTGGTGACGGCGTCGGCGGGCAATCACGCCCAAGGCCTGGCGCTGGCAGCGAAGACCCTAGGCGTGTCGGCCACTATCGTGATGCCGAAGACCACCCCCGAGATCAAGGTCGAGGGCGTGCGCTCCCGGGGCGGAAAAGTCGTACTCCATGGCGACTCCTTTCCCGAAGCGCTGGCGTATTCGCTGAAGCTGGTTGAGGAACATGGCTACGTCTATGTCCACCCGTATGACGATCCCGACACCATTGCCGGGCAAGGCACCGTGGCGATGGAAATCCTGCGTCAGCATCAGGGGCCATTGGATGCGATCTTCGTCCCGGTGGGTGGCGGCGGGTTGATTGCCGGTATCGCGGCGTACGTGAAATACCTGCGCCCGGAGATCAAGGTGATTGGCGTTGAGCCCGATGACTCCAATTGCCTGCAACAGGCCATGGCCTACGGCGAGCGCGTTGTGTTGCAGCAGGTCGGGTTGTTCGCCGATGGCGTCGCGGTGGCGCAGATCGGGCAGTACACCTTCGACATCTGCAAGGATTACGTCGACGAAGTGATCACGGTCAGCACCGATGAAATCTGCGCGGCGATCAAGGACATCTACGATGACACTCGCTCGATCACCGAGCCCGCCGGCGCCCTGGGCGTGGCCGGGATCAAGAAGTACACCGAACAGTACGAAGTCACCGGACAGACCTTCGTCGCCATCGATTCCGGCGCCAACGTCAACTTCGACCGCCTGCGCCATGTGGCCGAGCGCGCTGAGCTGGGCGAAGGCCGCGAAGCAATCATTGCCGTGACCATTCCGGAGCAGCCGGGCAGCTTCAAGGCGTTCTGCGAGGCGATTGGCAAGCGGCAGATCACCGAATTCAACTACCGCTACCACACCGACCGAGAGGCGCACATCTTCGTCGGCGTGCAGACCCATCCCGACACCGACCCTCGCAAAGCGCTGATCGCGAGCCTGACGGAACAGGGTTTCCCGGTGCTCGACCTGACCGACAACGAACTGGCCAAACTGCACCTGCGGCACATGGTCGGCGGGCATTCGGAACGGGTCAACGACGAGGTGGTGCTGCGCTTTGAATTCCCCGAGCGGCCGGGTGCGCTATTCAACTTTCTGAACAAGCTGGGCGGGAAATGGAATATTTCGATGTTCCACTACCGCAATCACGGCGCGGCGGATGGCCGAGTGGTGGCGGGGTTGGTGGTGCCGGAGGATGAACGGCATCTGGTGCCCGTGGCGTTGGCGGAGATTGGGTATCCGTACTGGGATGAGACCAAGAACCCGGCGTACAAGCTGTTTTTGGGGTGAGCCAAATAATGCTGACACCGCAGAGTGCCTGCCGGTCACCGCAATAGTGTGGGAGATTCTATGGTTGTCATCAAGCCAAAATCCCCCCTTTCGGTTGATATTCGCTCTGATTTTTCATCAGGGAGAACGCGATCCGAGCGAGTTTGCGGCCAAGCATG
>NZ_JBTOQG010000027.1:0-36987 GCF_055283955.1 Pseudomonas sp. HP_12 | reverse complement strand
GCAGCTCTTTAGGGATTTTGGGTAGCTCGCGTAACGCAGGTTTCTTTTTGGTTGGCATACATGCACCTCTTACTCATGTTATGCCCGAACACAAAATTTCTGACACCCCCCGTGCCGGGCTCTTGCCCCACGTGGCCTGGAACTACAACAAGGGACGCAACGACTCGAGGGCCACCTACAAAAGCGAGGATCGCCCCAACTCCCGCGAGGACCGTCACTACAACAGTTTCGGTTCGACGCTGAGCGTGCAGCAGCCGATCATCGACTACGAGGCCTACGCCAACTACCGCAAGGGTGTGGCACAGGCCTTGTTTGCCGACCAGGCCTTTCGAGGCAAAAGTCAGGAGTTGCTGGTGCGGGTGTTGTCCGCTTACAGCCAGGCGCTGTTCAGTCGCGATCAGATCGAGATTGCCGAGGCAAAGAAGAAGGCGTTCGAGCGGCAGTTCGAGCAAAACCGACAGATGTTCGATCAGGGCGAAGGCACCCGTACCGACATCCTGGAAGCCGAATCCCGTTACGAATTGGCCGGTGCCGAGGAAATCGAAGCGCAGAATGAGCAAGACGCAGCGTTGCGCGAGCTCGGGGCCTTGATCGGCGTGCCTGAGGTGCGCATCGACGAACTGGCGCCTCTGCGTACGCCGTTCAACTTCCTTGCGCTGACGCCCACCACGTACGAAGCGTGGAATGCCATCGCCTTGAGTGAGAACGCCGACCTCGCCTCCCAGCGCCAGCTGCTGGAAGTCGCGCATCAGGAGGTGAAACGCAACGTCGCCGGGCATCTGCCCAAGCTCAACGCTTACGCCACGGTGCGCAGCATGGAATCCGACAGCGGCAATACCTACAACCAGCGTTACGACACCAATACCATTGGCCTGGAAATCAGCCTGCCGCTGTACGCAGGTGGTGGCGTCAGCGCCTCCAGCCGCCAGGCCAGTCGTAGCCTGGAGCAAGCGGAGTATGACCTTGAGGGCAAAACCCGTGAGACGTTGATCCAGTTGCGCCGACAGTTCAACGCTTGCGCCACGGGCGTACGGAAAATCCGCGCTTACGACAAGGCGTTGGCGTCAGCGGAGGCATTGGTGGTGTCCACGCAATACAGCATCAAGGGTGGCGAGCGGGTCAACCTGGACGAACTGAATGCGCAACAACAGCTTTACAGCACCCGTCAGGACCTGGCCAAGACTCGATATGAGTACTTGATGGCCTGGATCAAGCTGCATTATTACGCCGGCACCCTGACCGGTGAGCAGTTGGCGCGGGTGGATGAGGCATTTGGCGCGGGTCGGCCGTCACGCTAAAAATCAGTGGCCATATGGGTAACGTCCGGTTCACCTCCGTGGCCACCGAATGCGCAGTTGTAACTGCATATTCGGAACGCCCAAATAACGTGAACTATGTTCCTGACCAATTGATCCCAAACGATGCGCACCCTGCGCGGCCCTGATGGGTCAGTTCATCTGCAGTGCATAAGCGTCAGTAAAATAGGGAGCCGTCGTGAACACTACCGCCCATCTTGTCTACCGAAACCCGCCAGGCCCGCTACACGCGATATTGCTGGCCGGCACCGTCCCGCTGTTTCTCGGCGCATTGCTGAGCGATATCACCTACTACCAGACCTACCAGATCCAATGGAGCAACTTCGCGTCCTGGCTTATCGCCGGGGGGCTGGTGTTCTGCGGACTCGCCGTACTGTTCGCGCTGGTCAATCTGATCCGGGCCGATCGCAAAGCCGGGCGCCCCGTGGTCTACCTCGTCTTGTTGGTGGTGACCTGGGCACTGGGGCTGGTCAACGCCTTTGAACACGCCAAGGATGCCTTCGCCACCATGCCGTCGGGCCTCATTCTCTCCGCACTGACCACGCTGCTGATTGTCGTGACGGCGTGGCTGGGACTCACCAGCGTACGTTCGGGGGAAGCACAATGAGCCACTCGATCAAACTGACCGCGATCAGCATGGCGTTGTTGTTAAGTGGCTGCGGTGACGCCGGGGATGCCACCCAGGCATTGGGGCCCGATCCAAAACTGCCGGCTGCCCAGCGCGGTCTTTTACCCAGCATGAAGATAGCCGAACCGGCGTTGTGGGGCGACCAGAAGCCCACGGTACCTGAGGGCTATAGCGTGACGGCCATCGCCGCCGACTTGCAGATTCCCCGCCAGACGCTTGTGCTGCCCAACGGCGATATCCTCGTGGCTGAAGGCCGTGGCGGAAGCGCCGCGAAGCTCAAACCCAAGGACGTGATCGCGGGGTACATCAAGGCTCAGGGCAACACAAAGGTTAAAGGCGGCAATCGCCTGACTTTGCTGCGGGATGCAGACGGTGACGGCGTCTACGAGACGAAAACGGTGTTCGCGGAAAACCTCAACGCGCCCTACGGGCTGGCGTTTGCCAACGGCAAATTGTACGTGGCCAACCAGGACGAACTGGTCCGTTTCGATTATCAAGAGGGCCAGACCAAGGCCAGCGGCCCACCGATCAAAGTCACTGACTTGCCCGCTGAAATCAACCACCACTGGACCAAGTCACTGGCTGTCAGCGACGACGGGCGCACCTTGTATGTCGGCATCGGTTCGAACAGCAACGTGACCGAGCGCGGTATGGAAGTCGAACTCGACCGGGCCAGGGTCTGGCAGCTAGATGCCGAGACCGGTGCCCACAAAGCGTACGCGACCGGCATCCGCAACCCGACGGCCTTAACCATCCAGCCGCAAACCGGAAAGTTATGGGCAGTGGTCAACGAGCGCGATGAACTGGGCCCGGACCTGGTCCCGGACTACCTGACCTCGGTTCGCGAGGGTGGATTTTACGGGTGGCCGTACAGCTATTGGGGTCAAAACGTCGATACGCGTGCCCAGCCGCAAAACCCGAAAATGGTCGCTGCCGCCATCAAACCCGACTACAGCCTCGGTTCCCACGCCGCCGCGCTTGGCGTGGATTTTTCCATCCCGGCGATGGGCGAGAAGTACGCCGAAGGGGTGTTCATTGGAGAACACGGCAGTTGGAACCGGGAAAATCCGGTGGGGTACAAAGTCGTTTTCGTACCGTTCAGCAATGGCCGTCCGAACGGTGCGCCGATTGACTTTGCAACCGGCTTTCGCGGCGCGGACGGAAAAACCCGCGGGCGGCCAGTCGGCGTGACGGTGGACCCGCGCGGTGCACTCATCATCGCCGACGACTTGGCGAATACCGTGTGGCGGGTCACTCGTAATCGATGAAGCATGAATTCCAGGCAGGGCAATCCTGCCTGGAATGCACAAAGGCGGTTACTGCTCCACTGGCGTGGATTGATTCATGGGACGTGATCGAGCGAATATCCGTCGCATCCCATTGATCTGGCATCTGGCCAACGGAGCGCAGGCTTTTGAACTCACCCACTGTTTCCCTTGAATCACCCGACCAGCCGGAAGTGATCGTCCTCATTGAAGCGCTTGATGCTTATCAGGTGCCTCTCTACCCGGCTGAGAGTCATCATGGCATCGATATAAAAGCGCTTTCTTCGAAAAATACAGGCTTCGCCGTTGCCCGCTCCAGCGATGGAGAGGCCGTGGCTTGCGGGGCGCTGGTGGTGCACGCGACTCACGGCGAGCTGAAGCGGATGTTCACCCAACCTGCCTTCCGCGGGCAGGGCCTTGCCGGCAGGATTCTGGGTGTTCTGGAAGACGAGGCTCGGAGACGAGGCTGCGGGCGAGTCATGCTTGAGACCGGGTATCTGCAACACGAAGCCATCTCGTTTTACGAGCGCAACGGGTATCAGCGTCGAGGGCCATTCGGTGATTACCAGGATGATCCCAACAGCGTGTTCATGGAAAAGGCTCTGATCTCTTAACGCCCATGTGGGTCGGTGGCACTTCACGCTGTGGAAGGAGCGCGACATCTGCGCGCCCCGCCCCCTGTGGATTCACACCAAAAATCAGGCCGGCAATTGCCCCTGACCGCTTTCGATGATTTTTGCGAAGTTCATAACGTTCTCGACGTACTTCGGATCGCCCACGCCGCCGGCATCCGCGAGGTTGCCCTTGTTGACCTTGTCCGGGCCCGAGTTGTAGGCGCGCAGCGCCGAATCCCAGTCACCGAAGGTCGCTTTCTGATCACGCATGTACAGCGCGCCTGCCATGATGTTGTCGTGGGCGTTGTTGACGTCGGCGTTGCCGAGCTCGTTGGGGTTGTCTCGCTTGAGGGCCGCAAACGTGTCGGCGTTGACCTGCATCACGCCCGCATCGGTCTTGCCGTTGACGTTGGTGGTGTCTTGGCCCAACTGGCCACGGGACTCTGCCCAGATCTGTCCGGCCAGAATGCTCGGCGGCACGCCGGTGGCCTTGGACGCATCCATGATGTCGTTGCGATAGGGTTCGAGCTGTTGTGGCAGATGCAAATCGCCTGAGCCGCTGAGAGACGTATCGTTCGACACCGCACCAGCATTGGCCGCAGGCGCTGCAGCCGCCTGAGTAGCGCCAGCACCTTCGGCACCACCGCCGGCACCTTCCGCCGCGCCAGCACCATCGCCACCGCCTGCACCCTCGGTCGCGCCGCCACCACCTCCCCCGCCGCCGGTCACTGCATTATTCTGCGCAGCGGGATTGCCGGTCTGATTGGGGTTGTTCTGCATCAACATTTGCATCAACTGGATGATCAACGCCATGAGTTGCTGGGCGATGCCGTTCTGGTCTGCGCCACTTGTGAGGGGATTAGCGGCGTTGGTCGTCGGGTCCTGATTTTGAGGGGAACCGAAGTTGACCTGGGACTGCCCGGCATGGGCAAACAGGATCGAACTGGCGTCGAGGGCCTGACCGGCGCCGCCGCCACCGCCCAGGGAATTGCTCTGGCCGGGCTTGCCGCTCAGGGAGGAGAAATCCGGGTGGGCGGCGGGATCGCTCAACGGCCGAACCTGGGAAATACCGATACTCATGATCACTTACCTCTTTCGGGTCAGGAAACATCAATGGGCTTTGGGGATGCCGAACTGATCGAGGACCGGGTCGACGTTGTGATCGAAGGCCTTCTGGGCCTTGTGTTTCTTGACGGCTTCGATGATGGCGGAGATGCCGAAGCCCAGGCTCATCGCGGCGTCGGCGATCCAGCCGATCACCGGAATGGACGCACCAATGGCAGCGCCGGCGGCCAAACCTGCTGCCTCTCCCACGACCATGCCGGCAACGCGACCGCCAACTTTCGCTGCCACCTCGCCCAGCCCCGCCCGCGCGGCGGATTTCGCCACGGCGTCATAACCGTGCTTGGCCGCAGAGAGGCCGGATTTGGTGCTGTCGTAAATGGTCTTGGCGGCATCGGTCTTGTCGCCGCGGGCGAGCATGTCTGACACCGAGGCAAAGCCTGCCACCGAGCGCAGCGCCGAAGGACCCATATTCGAGGCGACCTGTGCGGCCATCGACGGCGCGTGGTCTGTATCGCCCTTGGCGTTTTCCAGCACCTTGCGACCGCTCTTGGTGTCTTCCAGATGGTGGAAGGTCGAATCCACATAGCGCGATTGCTGGCTCTGCACGAAGGTGTCGGGCAGCACGCTGTCGTAGGCGGCCTTCTGCGCATCCGCTGTTTGCAATGCTTCTTCACCGTCGGCTTTCTTCTGATCGAGCAACTGCCGGACGGCGCCGCCTTCGCTGAAGTTGCGCACGTACGAATCCTGAATCTTGCCCTGCAGATCACGCCGCTGACCGAGTACCTGTTGCGCGGTCGGCACCTTCGCGTTGTCACCGAGCAGGTCTTTCTGCATCTGCAACTGCGCCGACAATCCGGCCAAAGCGCTGCTGTAATCGGCGTTCGGCTTGTCCTTCTTGGTGGCCTTGTCAGCCGTGTTCAGGTCCGCTTGCAGGGCCTCGCCGCTGTTGACCTTCTGCATCTGCTCGGTGACGGCTTTCTGCAACGATGGCGTGCTGGCGACCAGCGCGCGGGACTGCTGCGGTATCTGTTTGTCGAGGAAGGCTTGCACCTCAGGATCGGCCTGCAGCTGGCCGATCTTCTCGTTCAACGCCTCTTCGGTCTTGCCGGTCTTGCGCAGGTCCTGGCCTGCGACGACGCTCTGCTGGGTCTGTTGCAGCTTGATCATGACCGCGGCTTTCTGTTCGCCGCTGTAGGCCGACGGGTTGTCGAACACGTCCTTGCCCAACTTGGAAATATCGACATTGGCCACTGAGTTGAGGGTGGCGGCATCGCTGAGCACGCTGGCAAATTCGCCGCCATTGGTGGGCGCCTGCTTGCTGATCCAGTCGCTGATGTTCTTGGCGCTGAACAGCTTGTCCGGGCTGTGGGCCGCCAGCGAACGACCGCTCAGGCCGCCCTGATCGATCTGCGTGAGAAAGCCGGGTTGCGACCAGGTTTTCGCCGCCTGCTTCAGCGGTCCGGCCAGGCCCGGGTTGTCGTTCTGAATCGCCTTGAGGCCGTCGGCGCTGGTCAGGCCATCGACCTTGGTTTTGCCGTCGGCGCCCAGGGCATGCTTGGGATCGGCGGCCTTGGTCAGGGGTTCGTTGGCACGCATCAACGCGGCGCTGCGGACCATTTCCAGGGATTGAGGGTCGGCGTCCGGATGGTCTTTCTGGTAGTTGGCAATGTCCTTGTCCGCGCTGTCGGCAGCTTTTTGCATGTTTTTGGCGAAGGCCTTGAGGTCGCCGTCGGTGATCTTGCCGTCCGCTTTGCCGCCGTGCTTGCCGGTATCGACTGCCGTTTTCAGCGACGGGTTCGCGTTGATGAAGTCCATGGCCTTGGCCGCATCCGGGCCTTTTTCAGCGGCCATGCGCGCGGCGGCGAGGGGTCGATTCAGCTCTTTGGCCGCCTGCTCGCGCTGGTCCGGCGGCAGGTTGGCAACCATCGGCGCCCAACGCTCAAGCTCCTTGGGCGACGAGTATTTCGAGTCATCGAGAAACGCTGCTTCGCTGGCTTTGGGTGCTTCGGACTGAGTAGCTTCGGCGGGTTTTGCAGCCTCGACCGGCGCTGCGGGGGCAGCAGCCGTGACTGGAGCGGCAGGTTGCGGACTGGCTGCGGGAACGGCACCGGAAGCGGGTGCGTTTTGCGCGGCGGCGTCAGGGGATGACGTGGCGGATTCGGGCGACGATGGCGCCTGCCCCTTGAACAGCTGCGTGAGCTGGGTCAGCAATGAAAGCAGTTGCTGTTCGATGCTCTGAGCCTTGCCCGCAGCGCCTGTGCTGCCAAGGCTATTGCCGACAAAGGCACCGTTCGCCGGCGATGGCTGGGTCGACGCGCCGAAGCGAATAGTCGGATCGACGCCCCCCTTCAGTAACAGCGTCGGCTTGGCGTCAGTCAGCGGCAATCCCTGGGCGGCATCGGCGCCAGGAGATTGGGAAGCAGCGGCGTTGGGAGGAGTGCTTAAGATACGCATGAGTCGTCATCCGGGCGTGAAGGATGGCAACTGTGTGGCTGCTGCGCCGCGTCGGTTCCGATAAATGTTTCAGCTTGTTACTCGGACACCGAGCGGGCTGCTGCTTTTTAGTGGGACAGGCTTCAGCCGGGAAGAGGCCTGCTTGAACACCCTCAATTTTGCAGCGTGACGCCCGACGTCTTCCCGGCTAAAGCCGGTCCCACAAAGTCCGCGTTCAGCCAGTCCCACTGGATGCACGCGATGCTTTTTAGTGGGACCGGCTTCAGCCGGGAAGAGGCCCGCGTGAACACCATCCATCCTGCGGCGTGACGCCTGACGCCTTCCCGGCTGAAGCCGGTCCTACACAGTTCGCGTCCAGCCAGCCCCGCTGGATACTCAGGCAAACGGGTCCATCTGCCGCTTGAGTTGCTCCCGGGCCCGGGACAGGCGTGAGCGCACGGTACCGATCGGCACGCCGAGGGACGACGCGGTTTCCTGATAATTGCCGTCCATCTCCAGCGACACTTCGATCACCCGCTGCATGTTCGACGGCAGCGTGCCGATGGCCCTGACCACCTGCATCAACTGACGATGGCCGTCGACTTGATGGCCGATGTCGCCATGGCTGTCGGGTTCGGAGTGGGTGTGGTCTTCCCAGCTTTCCTGATACGGCTGGCGGTACATCTTGCGAAAGTGATTGCGGATCAGGTTCAGCGCAATGCCGCACAGCCAGGTCTGGGGTTTGCTTGCGTGTTGAAACTTGTGCTCGCTGCGCAGCGCTTCCAGAAAGGTGCTTTGCAGAATGTCGTCGACATCTTCCGGGTTCATGACCCGCTTCTGAATGAAGCCGCGAATCATCTTGATCTGATCACTGGTCAGGTGACGAATCCCTTGGGCAGGACGGCGCGCCGGGGAGTCCATATCGAGAATCGCAAGGTTGGAAAACATCAGGGCTCTTCCTTGTTTTGAGTGTAATAGCCCTATAGCGATATGCGTGCCATCCATGTGAATCATTTAAGTCATTGATTTTTATATACAAATAAAAATCACAAGAACGACGCTGTGCAAATCTTTGCGCGAACACGCTGTTTCTCCGACGAGATTTGGCACAGATCGGTCTGCCCCACGTCCGCGCACAAATAGATGGAACCGCATTGCGGCTGCGCTCCACTCAGGACCCATGACCAGGCCCCGAACCGAGCTATCCAGAGCCGACTTATGAAGATCGCCGCCCCCATTGCCCCACAGGCATTGCAAACACCCGCGATCGCGCCGGCAAAAATGCAGGCGCCTGCGCCCGCGCCGCTGCATGTCAATCCGCCGAACGTCAACGGCACCTCGCCGCAACAGGTCGCGCGGTTCGCCTCGGCACTGGTTCAGCAGAGCCGCAGCCTCAGCCAGCGGGAGCTGCTGGCCAGCGGCAACGCGCTGCAATCCCGGGCGGTGAAACTGGGCGAGCTGTATCAGCTGTTGATGGGCAGCCAGGACAAAGGCCTCGACGACGCCGCGC
Source organism: Pseudomonas sp. HP_12 (assembly GCF_055283955.1). Lineage (NCBI taxonomy): Bacteria > Pseudomonadati > Pseudomonadota > Gammaproteobacteria > Pseudomonadales > Pseudomonadaceae > Pseudomonas > Pseudomonas sp. HP_12. The sequence goes on along the minus strand of NZ_JBTOQG010000027.1, from coordinate 28,156 downwards.
GCAACTTGCGCAAGCAGCTGCAAAACCAGAACGCGTCGAGCCTGGCGCAGATTCTGAGCTACACCGACGGCGACCCGGCCAAGGCCCATGTGATGCTGCAGGCGGCGAGAAAGCAGGCCCAGGCCGACGGTGAAATGGGCGAGCACGTGGTGCTGAGCCAGCAGCTCAAGCAACTGCGTCGCCAATACGGCAAGCGCACCCGGGCCGGCATCAACAGCGCCAAGGCGTTTTCCCGACCGACCTCGGAAAAACGCCGCGGCGCCCTGCGCAATCTGTACAGCGTGGCGGTGGCCGGGCAGCAGAACATCACCGGGCTGATCGACGCGCTGATCAACGAACAGGAAGAACCCGGCGAATTCGAGCTGAACCTGCGGGACATGCGCAGCGCCCTCGCCGACGATCTTTCATCCCTCACCCCGTCCACCTCGCCGGCGCAACTGCGCACCTTGATGCACGGCCTGAACACCGCGCGGCACGTCACCACCCTGCTGCGCAGTTGCGAGCATCTGCTGGGCCGCATGCGCAACAAGAATCCCGGGCTGCAAGTGGATGCGGCGGCCTTTCTCAAACACCTGCTGGCGCTGTCGGGCAAGGGCATGAGCCTGGGCGAAACCCTGCAGCTGACGCAACACATCGGCGGCAAGCAGCTCAAGCATCAACTGGCGTTTCTCAACGGGCTGCGGCCCATGCTGCAACAGCTGCCGATTCTGCTCTGGCGCGACCTGAAAAGCCGCCAGAACGCCTTGGGCAACCTGCTCATTCTCATGGCCGAACTGACTCGGCAGGAACAGAACCAGCTCCAGGGGGGCCTCGCCTGATGGATCGTGTCATTAACCTGCTCAATGCGATCGCGCTTGCCGCCATGCGCCGCTCGGAAATCGTCGGTGCGTTCGTGGTCATCGCCATCGTGTTCATGATGATCACCCCGCTGCCCACCGGCCTGGTGGACGTGCTGATCGCCATCAACATCTGCATTTCCTGCCTGTTGATCATGCTGGCGATGCACCTGCCGCGCCCCTTGGCGTTCTCGACCTTTCCGGCGGTGCTATTGCTGACGACGATGTTTCGTCTGGCGCTGTCGATTTCCACCACCCGCCTGATCCTGCTCAATCAGGACGCCGGGCACATCGTCGAAGCGTTCGGCCAGTTTGTGGTCGGCGGCAACCTGGCGGTGGGCCTGGTGATCTTCCTGATCCTCACGGTGGTCAACTTTCTGGTGATCACCAAGGGTTCGGAACGGGTGGCGGAAGTCGGCGCGAGGTTCACCCTCGACGCGATGCCGGGCAAGCAGATGTCCATCGACAGCGACCTGCGCGCCAACCTGATCAGCGTCCACGAAGCGCGCAAGCGGCGCGCCGAACTGGGCAAGGAAAGTCAGCTGTTCGGCGCCATGGACGGGGCCATGAAATTCGTCAACGGCGACGCCATCGCCAGCCTGATCATCGTCGCCATCAACATGATCGGCGGCATCGCCATCGGCGTGGTGCAGCACAACATGACCGCCGGCGACGCCTTGCAGGTCTATACCGTGCTGACCATCGGCGACGGCCTGATCGCGCAGATTCCGGCCCTGCTGATTTCGGTCACCTGCGGCATGATCATCACCCGCGTGCCCAGTGGTGAAAATGGCGTTGAAGCCAACATCGGCCGGGAGATCGCCGAGCAGATCACCAGCCAGCCCAAGGCGTGGATCATCGCGGCGGTGGCGATGCTCGGCTTTGCGGCGTTGCCGGGCATGCCGACGGCGGTGTTCGTGGTCATCTCGATCATCTGCGGCGTCGGCGGCCTGCTCCAGCTGCACCGCGCCAAACCCAAGGCCGAGCAGGCCCAGGCCGTGGCCGTCGCGCCGGAAATGAATGGCCGCGAGGATTTGCGCACCTTCTCCCCGAGCCGCCAGTTCGTGATGCAGTTTCACCCCAGCCAGAACCCTGCGGAGATCGAAGCGCTGGTCAGCGAAATCCGTCAGCGACGCAATCGGCTGGTCGTGCAATACGGCCTGACCCTGCCCTCGTTCATCATCGAAACCAGCGAGCTGTTGCCGCCGGACGAGTTTCGCTTTTCGGTCTACGAGGTCCCCCTGCTCCGGGCCACGCTCAGCCAGACCCACGTGGCGGTCGATGCGCGTTCAGTGGAAGGCCTGCCGGAGTCGGCCTCGCTGGAGTCAGCGGTGTACGGCAGCCTCGAGCGTGAGGAAGGTCAGTGGCTGTGGCTGCCGACCGACGCGCCGCAACTGCAGGAAGCCCACATCGAACGCATCGACGCGACCACGCTGATCATCGAGCGCATGGAACGCGCGCTGCAGTCGTGTGGCCCGCAGTTCATCGGCCTGCAGGAGACCAAAGCGATTCTCGGCTGGCTGGAATCGGAGCAGCCGGAGCTTGCCCAGGAAATGCAGCGCGTGCTGCCGCTGGCGCGCTTCTCGGCGGTGCTGCAACGCCTGGCCTCGGAGTGCGTGCCGCTACGGGCGATCCGGGTCATCGCCGAAACCCTCATCGAACACGGCCAGCACGAGCGCGAGGTCACGGTGCTCGCCGACTACGTGCGCATCGCCCTGAAATCGCAGATCTACCACCAGTATTGCGGCCCTGAGGGCTTGCTGGTCTGGGTACTGACGCCGGAAAGCGAAGGCATTCTGCGGGACGGCCTGCGCCAGACCCAGACCGAAACCTTCTTCGCGCTGGACAACGAAACCAGTCAGTTGCTGGTGCAGCAGCTGCACATCGCCTTCCCCCTGCGCACCGCCCAGCGCGCGGTGTTGCTGGTCGCCCAGGATTTGCGCAGCCCGCTGCGGACCTTGCTGCAGGAGGAGTTCTATCACGTGCCGGTGCTGTCGTTTGCCGAAATCAGCAATGCAGCGCAGGTGAAAGTGCTGGGGCGCTTCGACCTGGAAGACGACTTCGAGAGCGATCACGAAGACGACCCGCACGCGCTGGATAACGAGTACGCCGCTTGAGTGCCTGGAGAGCGTCACATGTTTGAATTACGCGTATTGACCGGCCTGCACCAGGGCGCCGCGCTGCCGCTGGTGGGTGAGCAATGGGGCATTGGCGCTGACGCCGATCAGGATCTGGCGCTGCATGATCCGGGCGTCGAACAGCTGCACTGTCGCCTGCAACGCCAGGGCGAAGGCTGGCGGCTCAACGCTGCCGACGGTTCTATCGCCGACGAGGAAGGCCACCTTCACGCCAGCACCCTGCTCAGCCCCAACACCGCCTTTGTGCTGGGTTCGGTCTGGCTGTGCGTGTCCCCGGCGCAAGACCCCTGGCCTTCCCTGCCGGCGGTGATTCCTCAGGCGAAGTCCGAGCAGACGTCCCAGGCCGAAGCGCCGGCCAGCGCGCCGCTGGAAAAGGTCGAGTCGCGCTCGCGCTTTTTCAATCGCACCACCGGCGTGGTCATCGGCGTGTTGCTGGGCATCGCCGGCAGTGCCTGGAGCCTGAGCCGCAGCGCTGCGCCTTCGTCAGACGCGATGGCAATCAGTACGCCGGCGCAGCAGCTCGCTAAACAAGAGCCCGTCAGGCCCTCGACCACGAAGGGCAAAACAACCGATCAGCCGGCGAGCAAGCGCATACGGCTGACCAGCGTCGACGACGTCAAACGCCAGCTCAACACCATGCTCAGCGAGCGTCTGCTCAGCGATGTCAGCGTGGAGCAGACCCCGGAAGGCCTGGCGTTGAGCGGCAACCTCAAGCCGGAATCGCAGTTGGTCTATCAGCGCATGCTCCAGCGTTTCAAGGACCGCTATGACACGCCGGTCGCGTTGATCGACAACGTCGCCGCCGGCACCAGTGGCCTGCCGTTCACCATCGTGCAGATCATGTCCGGGCCCCACGCCCATCTGGTCACGGCGGACGGTCGGCGGCTGTACGTCGGCGACGAGCTGGCCGGGCTGCGCCTGACCCGCATCGATGACAACCGCATCCAGTTCGACGGCGACCGCCATTACGAGGTGAGCTGGTGAACGCGGCGCTGGATCAATGGAAATCCGCCCACCGTCAGCGCCTGAAGGGCTTTTCTGCGGTGACGGTCAGCGGCCGGGTCAGTGCCGTCAGCGGCATTTTGCTGGAGTGCCAGATCCCCGCAGCCAAGGTCGGTGACCTGTGTGAAGTGAGCAAATCCGATGGCAGCACCATGCTCGCGGAAATCGTCGGTTTTACCCGGGATTGCACGCTGCTCAGTGCCCTCGGCACCCCGGACGGCATTCAGGTCGGCGCGCACATTCGGCCGCTGGGCATGGCCCACCGCATCGGCGTCGACGACCGTTTACTGGGCAGCGTGCTCGACGGTTTCGGCCGGCCGCTGCTGGGGGATTCAGAAGGCGCATTCGCCGGCCCAGGTGACCGGCGCGTCACCCTGCCGGTGATCGCCGACGCCCTGCCGCCGACCCAGCGACCACGAATCAGCAGAGCTTTGCCCACCGGCGTGCGCGCCATCGACAGCGCGATTCTGCTCGGCGAAGGCCAGCGCGTCGGCTTGTTCGCCGGGGCCGGTTGCGGCAAGACCACGCTGATGGCCGAGCTGGCGCGCAACATGGACTGCGACGTGATCGTCTTCGGCCTGATCGGCGAGCGGGGGCGTGAGCTGCGCGAGTTTCTCGACCACGAACTGGACGCCACCTTGCGCGCACGTTCGGTGCTGGTCTGCGCCACATCGGACCGATCGAGCATGGAACGGGCCCGCGCGGCGTTCACCGCCACGGCCATCGCCGAAGCCTTTCGTGAGCGCGGCCTGAAAGTGTTGTTGCTGCTCGATTCCCTGACCCGTTTCGCCCGGGCCCAGCGCGAGATCGGCATTGCCGCCGGCGAACCCCTCGGGCGCGGCGGCCTGCCGCCTTCGGTCTACACCCTGCTGCCGCGCCTGGTTGAACGGGCCGGGATGAGCGAGAAAGGCTCGATCACCGCGCTCTACACCGTGCTGATCGAACAGGATTCGATGAACGACCCGGTCGCCGACGAGGTGCGTTCGCTGCTCGACGGCCACATCGTGTTGTCGCGCAAACTGGCCGAGCGCGGGCATTACCCGGCCATCGACGTGCAGGCCAGCATCAGCCGGATCATCAGCAACGTCACCGGCCGCGAGCACCAGCAGGCGAACAACCGGTTGCGCCGTTTGATGGCGGCGTACAAGCAGGTGGAAATGCTCTTGCGCCTGGGCGAATACCAGCCCGGCAGCGACCCGGTGACCGACTGCGCGGTACGGCTGAACGAGCCAATCAATGCGTTTCTGCGCCAGGACCTGCGCGAGCCGGTGCCGCTTGAGGAAACCCTCGCCGCACTGATGCAACTCACCTCGCAACTGCCGGAGTGATGGCGTGGAAGAAGAGCTTGAAGTCGATCCGCAAACCCTCGCCATGGAACAGGTCATCAGCGTGCTTACGCCGCTGCGTCAGCATCGCCAGGCCAGCGCCGAACGGGCGCAACGGCAGGCGCAAAAAACCCTGGAGCACTTGCACGAACACCTGCAGCAGACTCGCGATTCCTACGCGCAGGAACGCCATAACCAGCGCGAACGCCGGCAGGTGCTGAGCAGCGCCCACGTCAACAAGTCGATGTCGCTGGACGACCTCGAACGCTGGCATGAGAAAGAAAACCGCATGCTCGACCGGCTCGCCTATATCCGCCAGGACATGGCCCGCCAGCAGTTGGGTATCGAGGAACAACAGCAGCGTCTGGCCGAGGCAAAAGACGTGGCGAAAGCGTCCCAACGGGCCGTGGAAAAACTTGCCTGCCTGGCCGAGGCCCTCAACGAAGAAGGTGAATCGTCATGAACAGCCCGGTGCAACACCCGCCTCGCCCGCAGCCGCAGCCCCGTGCCGAAACGTCGCGCGCGCCCTCGCCATCCCCTGCCGCGCCGGGCGACACGCGCCAGCCGTCGTCCCCTGTGCGTCGCGCCGATGCCGAACGCCTGCGCCGGCTGTGCGATGAATCCGCCTCGCCTGCCTCGTTGAGTGCTGACGGGATGTTTTTCTCCCAACTGTTGGTGCCGCCGGTGACGGAGCAGCAGAGCGAATCGGATTTCGCCGGCAGCAGCTTCAGCACGTTGTTTCCCACCGAAGGCGTGCCAACGCAGCTCATCGACGAGCTCGCCCAACGCCTGCCCCAGCAACCGGACGGCCCGTTGAGCCTGACCTTGCTGATGCCCAATCTCGGAAAGGTGCAGGTCAACGCCAACAAGCGCGACAACCAGTGGAGCATCGAACTGGGCTTCACCCGACGTGGCGCGCTGAAACGCTTGCAGCCCCATCAACGCAACTGCGAAAGCGCGCTGGAGCAGGCGCTGGGTTGTGACGTTGATCTGTCCTTTGAGGAGGCGCAGGGATGACGCCGGACATGAACTCGACTATGAATTCGGAGAGGAACTCGGGCATGAACGTGGGCACGAGCGACCTGAACACCGTAGGACCGGCTATAGCCGGGAACCCGCCATTCAGTCCGCTGAAGATGCGGGAAGTCAGCGGCGATTTTGCCGAGGCCTCGCGTCTGCTGGGCGCCGGCGTGAGCTGTAGCTACACCGCCCAGGGTCAGCGCGGCGAGCTGAGCCTGCGATCGATGCCCGACGATGCAAACCGGGATGGCTCGCCCCTCGTAGGGCCGGCTTCAGCCGGGACGCCGTCATCGCTGACCTGGTTCGACAGCGCCCTCGGCCCCTTCGCCCTGAGCGATGCCGAAGCGGTGCTGAGCCTGCTCGGCGAACTGCCGGTCACCCTCGGCGGCGAACATCAGCCGTGGTACTGGCAACTGGTGAATCAACGCATGAGTACCGAACTGGCGGAACTGCTTTGCCCTCTGCGGCCACTCAGCGATATCACTGCGCTGTCCGCCGAAGGCGAAAGCCCGAATACCGCGCCGATGACCTGCCGATTGCAACTGCGATTGGGTTCGCAGGTGTTGCACGCACAGCTCTGCGCCGACGCGCGGGTCTTGCTGCAACTGCTCGGCAGCCACCACTGGCAGCCGCACCGGCAGAACGTCGCGTCAGACTGGCCCATCCGACAGCCGCTGGTGCTGGGCGAGCTGTCGTTGAGCCTCGACCAGTTGGCGTCGCTGCAACCGGGGGACGTGCTGCTGCCGTCGTTGTGTCATTTCGACGAAGAAGGCGGCGGCCGCCTGCAACTGGCGGGTCGGCAATGGGCAGTGCAGACGGACAGCCGCGCCCAGCAGCTGTATGTACGGTTCAGCCACGAGGAAGACTTGGGACATGGTCAATGAAGAATTATACGAAGACGAGATCGAGGACCTTGCCGACGATGAGTCGACCGAGCACGCACTGAACAATGGCGCCGGCTACAGCCCTGAAACTGTCGGCCGTGGGACCGGCTTTAGCCGGGAAGCTTTTGACGACGCCGAGCATCAAACCGCCGAAAACGAGTGGCAGGATGAAACCGCCTCCGATGGCTACGCGGACGAACCTTACGAGCCTCAATCAACAGAAACCCAGGCCTCCCTCGATTCCCTTGACCAACTGCCGCTGGCCCTGACCCTGCGCTGCGGCAGCCTCGAACTGACCCTCGGCGACCTGCGCCGCATCGCGGCCGGCACCGTATTACCCGTCAACGGCGTCACGCCCGGCTTCGCCACCCTGTGCCACGGCGAGCGCGTCGTCGCGGAGGGCGAGCTGGTCAGCGTCGAGGGCCGCCTCGGTCTGCAGATCACCCGCATGGCGTCTCAAGCATGATCATGGACGGGATGAACCCGGTGATGCTGGCGCTGTTCCTCGGCGCTCTTTCGTTGATTCCGTTTCTGCTGATCGTCTGCACGGCCTTTCTCAAGATCTCCATGACCCTGCTGATTACCCGCAACGCCATCGGCGTGCAGCAAGTGCCGCCGAACATGGCGCTCTACGGCATCGCCCTGGCCGCAACCATGTTCGTCATGGCGCCGGTCGCCCACGAAATCCAGCAGCGGGTTCACGATCATCCGCTGGAGATGGGCAGCACCGAAAAACTGCAGGCCAGCGCCAACACGGTCATCGAGCCGCTTCAGCGATTCATGAGCCGCAACACTGACCCGGAAGTCGTTGCCCACCTGCTCGACAACACCCAGCGCATGTGGCCCAAGGACATGGCCGATCAGGCCAGCAAAAGCGACCTGCTGCTGGCCGTGCCCGCCTTCGTTTTGTCCGAGTTGCAGGCCGGTTTTCAGATTGGCTTTCTGATCTACATCCCGTTCATCGTCATCGACCTGATCGTCTCCAACCTGCTGCTGGCGCTGGGCATGCAGATGGTCTCGCCGATGACCATTTCGCTGCCCCTCAAACTGCTGCTGTTCGTGCTGGTGCAAGGCTGGACGCGCCTGCTCGACAGCCTTTTCTACTCGTACATGTGAGGCGGTGATGGAAGCGCTGGCGTTGTTCAAACAGGGCATGTTTCTGGTGGTGATTCTCACGGCGCCGCCGTTGGGGGTGGCCGTGCTGGTGGGCGTCATCACCTCGCTGCTGCAGGCGCTGATGCAGATCCAGGACCAGACCCTGCCCTTCGGCATCAAGCTCGCCGCCGTCGGCCTGACCCTGGCCATGACCGGGCGATGGATCGGTGTCGAACTGATCCAGTTCATCAACATGGCCTTCGACCTGATCGCCCGCTCCGGCGGCGCGCACTAGATGCCCTTCGACGCTCAGGGGCTGTTCGAACTGATGCTGGGCATGGGCCTGGCGGCCGCGCGCATCCTGCCGTGCATGATTCTGGTGCCGGCGTTCTGCTTTAAATACCTCAAGGGCCCGCTGCGTTACGCGGTGGTGCTGGTGGTGTCGATGATCCCGGCGCCGAGCATCAGCCGCGCCCTGTCGGGCATGAACGACGACTGGTTTTCCATCGGCGCGCTGCTGCTCAAAGAGGCCGTGCTCGGCACCCTCCTCGGCCTGTTGCTGTACGCGCCGTTCTGGATGTTCGCCTCGGTGGGCGCGCTGCTCGACAGCCAGCGTGGCGCCTTGAGCGGCGGCCAATTGAACCCGGCGCTGGGGCCTGACGCGACGCCGCTGGGCGAGCTGTTTCAGGAGACGTTGATCATGCTGGTGATTCTGTCCGGCGGGTTGTCGCTGATTACCCAGGTGATCTGGGACAGCTATCAGGTCTGGCCGCCCACCGCTTGGCTGCCCGGCATGACCGTCGACGGGCTGGACTTGTTTCTCGAACAACTCAACCAGACCCTCCAGCACATGATGCTCTACGCCGCGCCGTTCATTGGCTTGCTGCTGTTGATCGAGGCCGCGCTGGCGATCATCGGCCTGTACGCGCAGCAACTGAACGTGTCGATCCTGGCCATGCCGGCCAAGAGCATGGCGGGCATCGCCTTCCTGCTCATCTACCTGCCGACGCTGCTGGAACTGGGCAACGGCCAGATCATGCAGCTCGCCGATCTGAAGCATTTGCTCGGCCAACTGGTGCATGTGCCGTGAGCGAAAAAACCGAAAAGGCCACGCCCAAACAACTGCGCGACGCCCGCGAAAAAGGCCAGGTCGGGCAGAGCCAGGACCTGAGCAAACTGCTGGTGCTGCTGGTCGTCAGCGAAGTGACCTTCGGCCTGGCGGACGAAAGCGTCGCGCGCTTGCTGCACTTGATGACGCTGTCGTTTCAGGGCGTTGGCCAGCCCTTCATGCACACACTGGAGCAGGTCGCCAGCGAAGGCGCGAGCGTGTTGATCGGCTTCGTCCTGAGCAGCGTCGGCATCGCGATGTTGATGCGGCTGGTGGGCAGCTGGATACAGATCGGGTTTCTGTTCGCGCCCAAGGCGCTGAAGCTGGACTTCAACAAACTCAACCCGTTCGCCCACGCCAAGCAGATGTTCTCGGCGCAAAGCCTGACCACCTTGCTGCTCAGCATCCTGAAAGCCACGGCCATAGCGGCGACGCTGTATGTGGTGGTGAAGCCGTCGCTGGGCACGCTGATTTTGCTGTCGAGCACCGACCTGACGACGTACTGGCATGCGCTGTTGCAGGTGTTCCGGCACATTTTGCGGGCGACGCTGGGGCTGCTGTTGGTGATCGGCGCGGTGGACTTTGCGCTGCAGAAGTACTTCCACGCCAAGAAGCTGCGGATGAGCCATGAGGACATCAAGAAGGAGTACAAACAGTCAGAGGGCGACCCCCATGTGAAGGGGCATCGGCGGCAACTGGCCCATGAATTGTTGAACCAGGCGCCGACCGCACCGCCGAAGCCCGTGGAGGATGCGGACATGCTGGTGGTGAATCCGACCCACTACGCGGTGGCGCTCTATTACCGGCCCGGCACGACGCCGCTGCCGCAGATTCACTGCAAGGGTGAGGATGATGAGGCGCTGGCGTTGATTGCGCGGGCAAAAAAGGCGGGGATTCCGGTGGTGCAGAGTATCTGGTTGGCGCGGACGCTTTATAAGGTCAAGGCGGGCAAGTACATCCCGCGAACGACGCTGTTGGCGGTGGCGAATATTTATCAGATCGTGCGGCAATTGGAGGACGTTCCGGACGAGGTCATTCGCATAGACGATGACTAGGGGACTGATTTATTTACAGCGCTTCACCGTAAATTAATCTGTCCCCGGTCTGAACCTGCGGCGCGGCATATGAAGATCAAAGGCGTCTGCCTAACGGCAGACATTTCGCCTTCGGCGAGTTACTTGGAAAAGCACCCCAAGTAACCAAGGGTGCTTGCTCTCGGTTGGGCCCGACTTCGTCGGGTTCCCTCACTCCGACGACGCTCCGTGGGCCCGCGCCGAACGGACATCCATGTCCTGACGGCGCTCTCGCCGCATCCATGCGGCTCGGCCCACTGCGCGTCGTCTGCGTTCAGCCTGCACCCAAGTCGCGATTTGTGTCGTCTGGGCGTTATGTGTTTGAAGATCAAGATCAAAAGCAAATCAAAAGCTTCCCGGCTGAAGCCGGTCCTACAGTCGGAGTCAGTCCCACCGGCCACACGCGGTGCTTGCTGTTTAGTGGGACCGGCTTTAGCCGGGAAGAGGCCGGCATGGGCGCTGGCAGTTTTGCAGACCGGACTACCTCCCTGTGGGAGTGAGCTTGCTCACGAAGGCGTTTGTACATCCGCTGAGTAGTGATTGTTTGCACTGCAGCATTCGCGAGCAAGCTCGACTCCCACAGGGATGGTGTCCGATCCCGGATTTCCAACGCGGATTCAGGCCTGGGGGTGACGCGGAGCGTCACGGGATACATGCCCACGCGGAGCGTGGGAACGATCGAATGTCAGCGCCTGGACGGGCCTCTTCCCGGCTAAAGCCGGTCCCACTAAAAGCATCGCGTGCATTCAGAAAGAGTCGACGGCGACCTCGACCGTAGGACCGGCTTCAGCCGGGAAGCTTTTGATCTGCTGTTGATCTTCAACCGAGATGGGTCAAACACCGCCAATCGCGACTTTGGTGCAGGCTGAACGGAGGTCTCGCGGAGTGGGCCGAGCGGCATGGATGCCGCGAGAGCCGCCCCCCGCCATGGATGGCGGATGGCGGCGGGCCCACGGAGCGGGACCGGAGTGAAGGAACCCTGAGGAACGAAGGGCCCAACCAGGAGCAGGCACCCTTGGTTACTTGGGGTGCTTTTCCAAGTAACTCGCCGAAGGCGAAATGTCTGCCGTTAGGCAGACGCTCTTGATCCGGATTTTGCTCCAAATCTTGAAAGCGAGCCCCGCGAGCGCGCTATTGCAAAGCATCACTGAGATGCCCCAACCCCGCCAGCTCCAGCTCCTGCCGACGAATACTGTCCAGACTCACCGCCGCCCCCTGCGCATCGGGCACCGCGTGCCACACCACAAAATCCCGCTGCACATCCAGAAACAGAAAGAAATCGTTAAACAACTCCGCCTGCGAAAACCGCCGCTCCAACGCATCGCGCAACTGCTCCGGGCGCAAGGCCCGGCCCTCGATATGCAGCGCGATGCCCCAGTCCCGATGCTCACGTCGACTGACAAACGCCACACCCGTCGCCACCGGCCAGATCGCTGCACGCTCGGCGGCGACGTGGGCGTAAAACGCTGATTTTTCCGATACCCGAATCATGCTCAGTCCTTCAATGGCACCACAGTAAAATCCTGCTCATGGTCACGCTCATCAATCCCCTGACGCATGTCCGGCGGCCACCAGATCACCAGCTCCCGGTCATTGGAATCCGGCCGCTTGCACGAATAACCCGAACACCCATGGGTGGCACACCCCGCCAACGTGGCAGTGACCAGAAACAGCAAAAGCAAACCGCGCAGGTTCATCGTGTAGCCCCCTTGAGCAGCGAAGGTCGGTTCTGTTTGGCCTTGCTCGACACCTGCGGCTGACGCAGGGCGATGTAGATTTCACTCTCCGCCCCCGGCTGCAGCCACGCATGGGGCCATGCGCTGACACCCATCACCCAGCGACCGCCACAGCGGCTTTCGTCGATGCGCACCGGTTTGCTGGTGGTGTTGCGCGCCACGACCACCGCGATGCCCCAGTCCTTGCGGGTAAACCACTGGGAACGCTGGCGATCCATGGTCAGACCGATGCCCGGATCACACAGGCTGTCGGCTTCGAACGGCAAGGTCTCGCCACTGTTGAAGCCCACCGGGGTCACGCCGTCGAGCAACTGGGTGAAGGCGTTCTGCACGTCGCTGCGAGTCGGTTGTTCGCCACCGTCGCGGCGTTCCTTGATGCGCTTCATCTGGTCATCGACGTCGTGGGGGTTGCCGTTCTGCACGTAACGCGCCGGGTTGATCTGATCGCCTATCAGCCTCGGCGTGAGGATGAACAGGCGCTCACGCTGGTTCAGCTCGCGACTGCGGGACTGGAACAGCAGTTTGCCGATCACTGGAATATCGCCCAGCAGCGGGATTTTGTTGACCTTGTCGGTGGTTTCCAGCCCGTGGAATCCGCCGATGACCAGCGACCCGTGCTCAGCGATCACCGCCTGGGTGCTGACGTTGCCCTTGCGCACCGCCGGCTGGTCTTCGTTGATTTGCGAGGTGTCGATCTGGCCGTCTTCGATGTCGACGATCAATTGCACCTGGGATTTGCCGTTCTGGTCCAGGGAGCGCGGAATCACCTGCAAGCTGGTGCCCGCCGTAATGGGCACAATGTCCGCGACGCGCTCGGAAGTGGCGGTGAGGTATTCGGTGCGGCTGAAGTCGATCACCGCCGGCTGGTTTTCAAGGGTCAGAATCGACGGATTGCCGATCACCGACGCCGCGCCGTTGCCTTCGAGGGCATGCAGGTCCGCCGAGAACTTGCCGGCATCCTGAATGAACAGCGTGGTGCTGGTGCCCTGCTCGAACAGATTGGCGCCACCGCTCACGCTGCCGCCTTTGAAGTTCCAGCGGCTGGACAGCTGCGCCAGCTCGTTGCGGTCGATGTCGAGAATCACCGCGTCGATCTCGATCAGGTTGCGCGGCGTATCCAGTTCCTTGACCAGCTTCTCGTACATCGCCCGGCGCTTGGGCAGGTCGTAGATCAGCACCGAGTTGTTGCGCACGTCGGCGCTGACGCGGATTTTCGAGCGGCCCGCCGCTTCGCTGGACGACCCGCCGCGTTTGCCCTTGGAGCCCAGCACCCGATCCAGCCCCTGTTCGATGGCCCCGGTGTCAAAGCCCTGGCTTTGCATGCCGCCGTAGTTCAGGCCTGAGGACGTGGCGCCGCCGCCTGCAGATCCCCCCGCGCCGCCCTGCCCTTGCAGCAGGTTGACGCCGTTGATGGACTCGCCACGGGAGCGACTTTCCAGCAGCTCCTGGAGAATGCTGGCGACGCCGGCGACGGTGAGCTGTTGATCGCGATAGCGAATGGTGCGGTCGGCGGCGTTGGCGTACTTCAGCGGGAGGACCACGATGTCCTGCTTCTCGGCTTTTTCCGGCGCCTCGACCTTCTTGCTGTAACTGCGCACAAAGTCGACGTACTTGGCCGGGCCGCGCACCAGCACCACGCCTTCGTCGGGCAATGCGCCCCAGCCGAAGCGCTTGTCCAGCAGGCCGACATCGGACAGCGCCTGCTGCAGGTCATCAACCGCTTCCGGCGACACTTCGATACGCGCCGAGGTCTGCTCGCTGGTCGGGCTGATGTACAGGGTTTCGTTGTAGACGAACCACTGGAAATGATGCTCCTGACCCAGCCGGTCGAGGAATTCCTGGGGGTTCTGCGCACGAATGCGCCCGTCCAGCGTGCCCTGGATCGCCGGCATGTCCAGGCCGATGCCGAACTCCTTGGCGAAGTCTGCCAGCGCAGTCGCCAGTTCGGTCTGCCGCGCGTCGTAGGCGTAGGCGGTGTGTTTCCAGGCGTCAGGCACCGCGGCCAGCGCCGGCGCACCAATGCCGATCATCAGCAAAGGCAACCACATTAAGGCCTTGCGCATTTCACACTCCCGGTTGCCAGGTTCTGAGGGTCGAGCGTGACGACGAGGCGGTCGCGCTGCGAATCGAGGTTTGCATGAGGCTGAGCATCGCGGCGCGCTGATTGGCCAGGCGCTCCAGACGTTCAAGCAGGTGCGTGGGACTACAGGGGTCGGCAATCCAGCTGACCAACACCACGCAGCGGGTGTCGGGGTCGATGGCCAGCCCGCCCTCACAGGCACAGGCCACGCCGGCACCGCCTTGGGCGAGTACCGCGTCGAGGCGTTGCGGGTCGCTGCCGTCGTAGGGATCGAGCACATCGAGGCTCAGGCGAATGCCGTTGCCCGACACCGCCAGCCGCGCGTTGGCGTCATCGATCCAGCAGTCCAGCGGCGCGAGCGGACGGCGCTCGCACCACTGGGCGAGGATCGCGCTGAATTCACTGAATTCCATCGATGATCGCTTTGGTGATGCCGTGTTTGGCGCGCAGCCCTTCGTTGAGAATCATGTTGGCGACGTTGGTCTGCTGCGAGGCATCGCTGAACGCCTGGAAATCTTCCATGGTGCCGCTTTCCGAGGCGGTTTCGGCGGCGTCCTGCATGTCGTCCTGGGCGCGGGAATAGGAGTGATCGAGGTGGTTTTGCAGGGATTTGAAACTGATCATGCCGTTGGCTCCAACTGAGGGATTCAACCCCTGAGTGGAACCTGCGGCCGCTCCGGTTCCATGAACCGTCACAACCGGGTCAAGAAAAACTCATGAATGCGCCGTCGGCCCCGCGAGCCCACGGCGCAGGCTGTCCCAGTCGATGTCGAACGCACCATTGGCGTCGCTCAGGCGCAAGGTCTGCGGCGCCAGCGTCGGGTCACCTTTTAGCTGCCAGTGATCGGCAAAGCGACTGGCCGACAGCCACTCACCGAGGCTGTCGAGCATGTCGGGATGGGCGCTGAGCACGGCCCTGGTTTCGACGGTCTGGCCGGCGGCAAGATTCCTCATCAGCGCGCGACTGCGTTCAGCGAGTGTCGTCTGGTCGAGCAACTCGGCGAGGGCCTCATTGAGCAAGGCTTCAACAGCCTCCATGGATTCCTGCGCCAGCGCCGATCGCTGCTGCTCCAGCTGCTGCAGAAAACCGTTGGCGCTGTCCCAGAATTGCGCCAGTGCCTGATCCTTTTCCTGCTGCGCCTGGGCGTGTGCATCGGCAAGAATCTGCTCGGCTTCAGCGCGGGCGTTGTCCAGCACTTCAGCGGCGAGCACGGTACCGGCCAGGTCTTCGCGACGCAGAATGTCGGTGACCAGCACGGCAGAGGAAGACAACACAAGACGACGCTTGGCGAGCATGTTCAGCTCCTGAAGGACAATGAGGTAACCGCACTCATCAAGGCGTCGTCACCCGCCATAACACCGAGTGCCACAGGGTGTGCAGCTTGTTCTCGGGCAGCTCGGCGCAGGGCGGCGGCAGTGCATCCGGCGCCCAGGACAGGCGCAGCCGCGACCAGCAAGGCTCACCCGCCCACGCCGCCAGCAACACCCGCGCATCCGTCACCGAGGCGTCCAGCCATAAACCGGGCCGCAACGCTTTGGCCACCGCGCGGCACCAGGGCTCATGCACCTGCCCGGCGTCATCGGCGCCAGCGCGGTCGGTCTGGCCGAAACAGATCCGGCCCGCCAAGGACAGCGCCCGGTGCTGCTGCGCTTCATCCAGTCGCAGCCACTGCATCAGCGAATCAACAGGCGGCGGCGGTTGGCTCGGGACCACGCCAACGCTGTGCAGAAACACGTCGTGGCGAGTGCCGAGCAGTTCCGTACAGTCCTCGCGGGTGATGCCGCAATGGTCGGCGAACACGTCGATCCAGTCGGCGTGGGCCCATTCCCAGGGCGCGCACCACCAGCGAATCCAGTGCTCCTCGACGCTGAGCATTACGCCCGCACCGGCATGCTCGTCCGGGCACTGCGTCGCAGGCCGATGCGTTGCAACAGCGCATTGCGCCAGTCGCCGCGCAGGATCAACACGATCAAGGCAAGCAGCAGCAGCGCGGCAAACGGCGCGAGCCACAGCATGCGATTCCAGAAGTCGAGGTTGGCGCTGTCGATCAGAAAGGGCCCGAAGTTCACCAGCCGTTCGGTGTCCTGAAATTCCGCCGCCGGGACGAACACGATGGCGAATTTCTTCGAATCCAGCGGCTCGCCGGACATGCCGGGGATGCTGCTGGCGACCATTTGCTGAATACGCCCGCGCACGCTGTCGGGGTCGAGGGCCGAGGTGTGTTTGATGAACACTGCCGCCGACGCAGGCTGCACCGGCTCGCCCGGCGCGATGCGTTCAGGCAGCACGACATGGACGCGGGCGACGATGACGCCGTCAATCTGCGACAGCGTCGCTTCCAGCTCCTGGGACAAGGCGTAGATGTACCGCGCGCGCTCTTCCAGCGGCGTGGAAATCACCCCTTCCTTCTTGAAGATTTCGCCCAGGCTGGTGCGCGAACGACGCGGCAGGCCGGCAGCATCGAGGATCCGCACCGCGCGATTGATCTCGGCCGTCGGCACGCTGATGACCACGCCGGTCTTCTCGCTGCGCTTGCGCGCGTCGATGTGCTGGTCGGCGAGGCTGGCGATCACGTCGTTGGAATCCTGCTCGGACAGCCCGGTGAACAGGTCCGTGTCGTCGCTGCACCCGCTGAGCAGCAGCATCAGGCAGATCAGTCCCGCAGTCAGGTAGTTCACGGTATGCCTCTACTGCAGGTTGGTCAGTTTATCGAGGGCCTGGGCGCTCTTGCTGACGACTTTGGTGGTCAGCGCCATCTGCAGCGAGTACTGCGACAGCGACCGGCTCATCTGGGAAATTTCCAGCGGGTCGTCAGTGGTGGACGCCCGTTTCATCTTGCGCGCGGCTTGCTGCGACAGCTTGTCGGTGGCGCCAAGACGGTCCGACAGCGCGCTGGCGATCTGCTCGGACAGATGACTCTGCTGCATCGACAGCTCGGGGCGCATGGCGGCGTTGAACAGATCGACGTCCGCCTGCGAAGGCCCGCTGACCAGTCCCTGATCCAGGCGTGGCTCAAGATCGGTGGACGGCGATTTGAGTTGGTTGACATTGGAAAGGGTCACGGGCGTTCTCCGGCAGACGGTGTCGATGCGTACGGTTGGCTTCAGGAAAGGCTGTTGCTGTTGCTGTTGTTGCCGCCGCCCACCAGGGCCGAGACAAGGGCAGTGGCGGCCTGGGCCAGCATGTTTTGCTGATCCTGCTGGGCGAACGGATTGGTTTGCCCGCCTGCGCCGTTGACGCCGGCACCGTTCTGTTCGGCTTCGAGGCCTTTCTTGATCAGGCCGCTGAGCAGTTGCCCCAGGTCCTGGGTCACGCTATTGGTGGCACCGCCGGACTGAGACGCATCGTTCATCGGCGTACCGAGGCCGCCGCCGACGCTGGCGTTGACGCCCTTCTGCAGCAGGTCACCCAGCAGTTGGCCGAGGTCTTGATTGACGCTGTTCGGGGTCTGCGCAGCGCCGCCCGATGGATCGGTGGGCGAAACGCTGCCGAGTGGCGACCCGCCGCCGGCATCACTAAGGCCGTTCTGTTCCTGACCGAGCTGGCTGCCCAGCGAGTCCAGTGCAGAACGAAAGGCAGCCGTTTCTTTGCCGTCGAGGAAGTTATCGCCCTCAGCCGTGAGTTCGTTCTTCCAGGAGCCCGAATCCGGCGCCGGAAACTTCTGCGGATCCTGGGCGGTGCGCTGGTCCATGAATTCGGCGATTTTTTCCAGCAGCGGCATGTCGCCCTTGGAGAAGGTCGTGCCTTGATCCGTTTTGGTCAGCAGGTCATCTAGCGAGGCCTTGGCCAGACCGTTGAGGGTCTGCGACATCAGGTCCGGCGCGCCGGCACCTGCCTGGCCTGCATCGGCGGCAGCACCAAAGTTTTCCCCCAGCTTGTCCTTGATCAGGTCGCCCAGAGCAGCCTTGATCATGTCCGGATTGCCGCCGATCAGCGACGCCAACGGATTGTTCTTCTCCATTTGCTTGCCGACCATCTGGCCCAGCGGCGATTCCTTGTCCAGGTGCCCGCCTTTGGTCAGCGCCTGAGCGAGCTGATCGATCACGTCCTTGAGCGACTGCGGGGTCTTGTCGCCGCCCAGCGTCGGCTGGGACACCACGGTGCCGATGTGCAGGTTTTGCAGCGGATTGGTATTGGCATTGAGACTTAGCATGAAACCTCCATCCTCAGGTGGATGCCCCCTTTTTCAGGGGGCGCTCGGACCGATCAGTAGCTGATGCCTTTGGCGTTCTGCGCCTCGGCACTGATCGCCTTGTTGGCGCTGTCTTCCTTGCCGGAACGGATAGCGCTGAGGACGTCGTTGGTCTGCTTGCGGATGTCGGCTTCGGTCTGCATGGCAATCAGGCGCGCCTGGCTGGCATCGGCCTTTTCGGTGGCGGCGTTTTGTGCGGCTTCGGCCTTGGAAGGAGCGGCAGATTCGGTGATCTGGTTTTCCTGCTTGACGTTGGTCACAGCGCTGGCTGCCTGCTGAGTCATTTGCCCGCCCGCGTTGATCGCGCTGTTGGCGAGGCCACCGACCATTGAGATTGGATTCATGTCGAACACTCCTGAGTCATCACCAGCGAAAGTGCTTGGTGCCAATGGGTGGCACCGACCTCGGGATCGGTTCCGCATGGGGCTCAATAAAATTCGGGATGTTCACGGAAGCTGCGGATATGGACGTGTGGACGAGCAGGTGTCGCCAGAAGCAGCGAGGTGACCGGAGGTCAGACGTCCAGTTCTTTCATGCGGTGGTAGAGCGTGCGACGGGGGATGTCGAGCTCCTGACTCACCGCTTCGACGCTGTTGTTGTGTCGCTTGAGCGACGCCTGAATCAGTGCTTTTTCGATCACCCGCAACTGCGATTTGAGGCCCGATGACTCGCCCTCCTCGCCGGACTCGCCGCCCAGCAGCGGAAAGCCCATGACGTGACGCTTGGCCGCTGATTTCAGTTCGCGGATGTTGCCCGGCCAGTCATGGTTGAGCAGGACGTGACGCAGCACGCCGGTGGTCTCGGGCACCGGAATACCCGACTCCTGCGCCGCCGCCTCAGCGAAGCGGGTGAACAGCGGAAGGATACGGGCGCGCTGCTCGCGCAGGGGCGCCAGCGTGACGGTCAGGACGTTCAGGCGGAAATACAGATCCCGGCGAAAACGACCCTGCTCGACCATTTCGTCGAGGGAGCGCTGAGCCGAGGCAATGACGCAGACGTCCAGAGCAATGGGTGTCGTCGAGCCGAGCCGTTCGACCGAGCGCGTTTCCAGCACCCGCAGGAGTTTGGCTTGCAGGCTCAGGGGCATGCTGTCGATCTCGTCCAGGTACAAGGTGCCGCCCTGGGCCGCTTCGATGTAGCCGACCCGCGCCTTGTCCGCGCCGGTGTAGGCGCCACTGACCACGCCGAACAATTCGCTCTCGGCCAGGGATTCCGGAATGGCGGCGCAGTTCATCGCGACCAGCCGGCCCTTGCGTCCGGACAGCGTGTGGATCCGGCTGGCGACGGTGTCCTTGCCGGTGCCGGTTTCCCCTGACAGCAGCAGGTCGATCCCCAACTGACCGAGACTTCGGGCCACCACGCGCAGGTTCGGCACCTGATGGTCGTCCTCCAGTTGCTCATCGAATAACTCGTACACACTCATCCACGACCTCTGGTATTTCAGGGTTACGCGACATTGGCTGCGCGAGATTTGCTGCGAGGCGTCCATTACGAAACAGCGCGCCTGGTGCGGCAGGTATGTGTGGGACTCTGGGCAGGACTCGCTTTCGTGGGACCTGCGTTAGCCGGGAAGGCGTCAGGCGCTACACCACACGATTGATACGGAACACACTGACCTCTTCCCGGCTGAAACCGGTCCTACGAAATCGCCGCTTCTTCCGCATCGTTCATGCCCAGCTCTTTCATCCGGTGATACAACGTGCGCCGGGGAATTTCGAGCTCCTGCACCACGGCTTCCAGGCTGTGCTTGTGGCGCTTGAGCGCGTCTTCGATGAGCATTCTTTCGATGACACGCAGCTGGGTCTTCAGGCCGGTTTCCAGATCGCGATCCGGAGGCGCATCGCCGCCCAGCAGCGGGAAGCCCAGCACGCTACGCTTGGCGGCAGACTTCAGTTCGCGAATGTTGCCAGGCCATGAATGGCTGAGCAGCAGTTGTACCAGGCGGTTGTCCAGCTCGGGGACCGGGCAGCCGAAATCGGCGGCGACTTCCTGGGTGAACTGGTCGAACAACGGCAGGATCTGTTCGCGACGCTTGCGCAAGGCTGGCATTTGAATGGTCAGCACATTGAGCCGAAAAAACAGGTCGCGACGAAAAAGCCCTTGTTCCACGAGTTCATCCAGAGGGCGCTGCGCCGAAGCGATGACCCGAAGGTCCACCGGAATGAAGTCGGTCGAACCCAATCGCTCGATGCCCCGGGTTTCCAGAATCCGCAGCAGCTTGGCCTGCAGGCTCAGCGGCATGCTGTCGATCTCGTCCAGGTACAGCGTGCCGCCGCAGGCCGCTTCGATGTACCCCTCCCGGGACCGGCTGACACCGGTATAGGCGCCATTCACAACACCGAACAACTGACTTTCCGCCAGGGATTCCGGAATGGCGGCGCAGTTCATACCGATGAAAGAACCTGTCCGACCGGACAAGTCATGAATACGTTTGGCCAGCGTGTCCTTGCCTGTTCCAGTCTCCCCGCAGAGCAGCAAATCCATACTCAGGTTGGCGGTATTCAATGCTATCTGCTGGATATCCAGCGCCACATTTTCAGGCTGACACGAACAGTCGCTTACATCGATTTCTTCTTTCATCGATACCTCTCGTAGTGGGAGCAAGCGATTTATTAATACCACGCATTTCAAAGGCAGCAATAATTAAATTTAGTTCCCCAGCGTCGTGAGACATACTTCACACCGCCAGCGTGATAGCACTTTGACTTTATTGACGGAGTTAACTAATTATCTGCAAAACATTCAAACGGCTATTTAAAATCTTCCGGTGCCCTCGACTGGACAATGAGTCATTGGGCGCGTCCAAGGGCCCGGCCGGCCTGGCGCCTGCATCACAATAGCTTAACAATCATCGGGTTATGCTCTGCCATGGTGCATTTCATCCCGCCCTGCACGATCGATCCTCCCTCTGCGTAACCGTTAACCATCGAACGCTCTTATTAATGCCGCGTACGACTCGCTAACATTCATCAAGCCTGCCTCACCGACGACTATTAACTACCCGCCCGTGCCTGACGTTAATCAGAACTAAGTGCTTCATTGCACTTATGAACTGTTGGCCCCGAGAACTTATATAACCCTCTGCGAACTTTATAAGTTATTTAACAACTTGCGTATTGCTTGCTAGTTCTCAGGACCATTAGTTTAACTACGTTCGGAAATCCGACTGCTCCAACTCGGTTTTCCGAACACGCTTTACTGTACTCTCGCGTATAGGTCCAAACCCCTTGAATTTAGAGGGTCGGGCATGGCGGTCATTTTATTTTCGACTATTAAATGCAAAGCAAAGGTTTGCGCATCAGTGCTGATTCGATAATGGGATCCAACTATTCATTGCCGTTGAGTACGACTTGTCTGGCACCGCTCACCGGACCTGAGCACTCATCAACCTATGGCAGTGGATGTTTCTAATTGTGTCTTCGGAGGCGACTGGCCATGATGTATCGGCGTTTTTACAACGCGTCTGAAAAGTTCGGTGAAATTTTTGTTAATTGGTTCTATGAATAAGTCTGACCCGGCTCATCCGGGGCGATCGGGATGTGAAAAGCACACGGCCGGATTGTGTCCGTGCCGACACACGACGAGCCCATTGCTGCCAAAAGTGGGCCCGAAGCGGACAAATTGGTGACTGGAGTGTCGCTTCAGGGACGCACAATCCCCGCTGACGCCGTGGCAGTGGTCACCGCCAGTGCCTCGTTACCGGGCATGACGTCGTCGGTCATTTTGCCGAGGGTGGCAGAAAGCTGCTCCAACTGGTCGCGAGGCACGAGCACGCGGGAGGGCCCGTCGGCGGTTTTTTTGCGAAGAAACGCCGGATTGAGGTTCAACAACACCGAGCGATCAATGCCGGCACTGGCGGCGAGGCGCTCCAGATCCACCGGCCGCGCCAGCTCCAGCACCGTGAAATACGGCGCGTTGGCCACCGGGCTGAGCTTCACGCCATAGGTCTCGGGTTCGCGCACTAGCATCGACAACGCCAGCAGTCGCGGCACGTAATCCTGGGTTTCCTTTGGCAGGCTCAGGTGCCAGTAATCGGTAGGCAGGCCTCGGCGCTGATTCGCGTCGATGGCCCGGCTCACCGTGCCCTCCCCTGCGTTATAGGCCGCCATCGCCAACAGCCAGTCGCCGCCGAACTGGGTGTGCAGGCGCGTCAGGTAATCCATCGCCGCTTTGCTGGACGCCACGACGTCACGCCGTCCGTCATACCAGGCGGTCTGGCGCAGGTTGAAATCGCGCCCGGTGGCCGCCATGAACTGCCACAGGCCGGCCGCGTCACGGATCGAATTGGCTTTGGGGTTGTAGGCACTCTCGATGATCGGCAACAAAGCCAGCTCGGCCGGCATCGCCCGCTGGTCGAGGGTTTCGACGATGAAATGCAAATACGGGCTGGCCCGCTGACTGGCATTGCGGATGAAGCCTGCGTTGCCCAGCAGCCAGTCGCGCTGCCGCACGATGCGTTCGTTGACGCCGTTGTCGTCGGCCAGGCGGAAATCCTGTCCCATCCGTTGCCAGATATCACTGCCGTCGTAGGGTTGCGTCGACCGCGAATAAGCCACCGGCTCTTCGCTGCGATGGAGCCCTGCCACCAGGCGCGGCGTGCGTTCGGTGCTCGCCTCGGGCGGGCCGTAAGACTGGCAACCGGCACACAACATCGCAACAGTCAGTGAAGCGAGGCGCATCGGTCGAACGACACGCAAAGCGCCCGAATACAGGCGGAAGGCAGGCGGCATTGGAGGTCATCCTGAGAGGTTTATGCTGTGTGGCACGGGCGCTTGAATGGTTCCAATACGCCCGTGCTGTCACCCCCCCTCCTCCGCGCCTCCTTATATAGAAAGCCTCTGAATCACGAATGCATCACCTTGTCGTGATCGCGAACGCTGTATTTCACCACGCCCCAGATCAGCAACTCGTCGCCTTCCATGACATAGCGCGGCGGGTATTTGGTGTTTTCGGATTTGAGGATGACTTCATTGCCACGCATGTGCAGGCGCTTGCAGACTGGCTCGGTATTCAGCGCGGCGATGACGATGTCGCCATGCTCGGCGTACAGGCTGCGGTCGACGATCACCAGATCGCCGCAATAGATGCCCGCGCCCTGCATGCTGTCGCCCTCTATTTTCACGAGATAGACATGGGGCGCGCGGATGTCGAACAGCTCGTCCAGCGAGATGTGCCGCTCGATGTGATCGGCCGCCGGCGAAGGAAAACCTGCGGGCACTTGAAAGGCATAAAGGGGAAACCGCTCGCCCGCCGCCGATAACCGGCCAAGGATGGTGACACTCATGGGACTGACCTTGTGTTTGTTAACTGTACGTATATACAGTTAACGTTCTCAGCCGCGTGCGGTCAATCTGATAAGCAGGAAAATTCGACGGGTGACACATGTGCGGACGCTACTCGATCTACGAGCCAATGGACCATTACCTCAAGACGCTTGCGCCAGAGCAGTTGGTGATCAACGGCTACGATCTCTGGCCCATCGCGCGCTACAACGTGGCGCCGACCACCCGCGTCGAGATCATCCGCCCGGTGTCCGACGGCCTGAGCGTCGACAAGGTGCGCTGGGGCTGGTCGCCCTACTGGGCGAAAGGCAAACGGCCCGACCCGATCAATGCGCGGGTCGAAACGGTGATGAGCGGGAAGTTTTTCAAGGATCTGTGGCCGAACGGTCGTGCCCTGGCCCCGGCGAACGGCTGGTTTGAATGGGTCAAAGACCCCAACGATGCGAAGCGCAAGCAGCCGTACTTCATCCATCTGAAAGACCAGGGACCGATGTACTTCGCGGCATTGGGCCAAGTCAGGCCCGGCCTTGAGCCAGACGAACGCGACGGCTTCGTCATCATCACCGCCGCCAGCGATGCCGGCATGCTCGACATCCACGACCGCCGCCCGCTGGTGCTGACGCCCGAGCTCGCCCGGGAATGGGTCGACCCGCAGACGCCGGCATCACGCCTTGAGCAAATCGCGCAGGAAGGCTGCCGGCCGGTCAGCGATTTCCACTGGCATGCCGTGGGCAAGGAGGTCGGTAACGTGCGCAACGAAGGCGCGAAGCTGATCGAGCCCTTGGCCGGGCTCGATTTGCTCACGGAGGATCAGGACAAGGACGTCTGATTGCAGTGCGTTGCGATCAAACGATGTGCCGGGTGCGGCGAGTGATCAGAGCGTCCACTTCACCGAGAACATCAGGTTGCGCGGATCGCCGTAGACGCCGGTGCCCGAGTTTGTCGGGATGCCCTGCCAGTAGCGGGTATCGAACAGGTTATTGACGTTGACCCGGCCGTCCCAGTGCTCGTTCAGCTTGTAACCGGCCATCAGGCCGACGATGCCGTAAGCGTCCTGATCCGCCTGACCGTCGCCGACGCGATTGAAGGTCTTGCTCTGGGCCAGCACGTCCGCGCCCACTCGCCATTTGTGCAGCTCGCCCGGCAAGGTGTAGCTGGTCGCGGCTTTGAACAGGTGCTTCGGCTGCTCGGGGGCGAACAATTTTCCTTCGTTGCTTTTGGTACCGTCTTCGACAAACTGGCTCAGCACGTAGGTGTAGGACGCCGAGAACTGCCAGTCCGGCGTCAGCGCGCCGCTCAGCTCGGTGTCGATCCCGCGGCTGCGCACCTTGCCCGCTGCGCCGTAGCAGCTGGAAGCCGGGAAGCTTGGGCAATTGGTGGAATTCTGGTCCTGCAGCAGATAGGCACGGTTTTCCTGCTCCATTTCAAACAGCGCCACCGACGCATTCAGCGCGCCATCAAAGTACTCGCCTTTCAGGCCGATCTCGTAGTTCTTGCCGGTCATGGGCTTTAACACTGAGCGCGAGGAATCCATTTCGGTCTGCGGCTTGAAGATTTCGGTGTAGCTGGCGTAGGCCGAGTACGTGTCGTTCAGGTCATAAATGACGCCAGCATACGGCGTGACTTCGCGCACCACCTTGTAATCGCCACTGCCGACGCGGTTGTCGAAGTCATACCAACTGACGCGGCTGCCAAGGATGACGTGCAGCGGGTCGATGGGGTTCAGGCGCGCCACGGCGTACACGCCTTCTTCGGTGGCGGCGTTGCGGGTTTCGTACAGGCTGGTGTCGACGTCAGGTTTGATCAATGAGTGGGTCGGGTTATAGAGGTCGATCGGCGTGCCGTCGGTCCAGCCGCCCCACTGGTGAAACTTCTCTTGCCGATGACTCACGCCCACGACCAGTTCATGCTCGCGACCGAACATCTGAAACGGCCCGCTGAGGGACGCGTCCAGGTTGGTCTGATCGTCGTCGTCGCGGTACTTGCCGTGGTACTGCTGAAAGCCCAGACCGTCGTAGTTGCCGACGTAGCTGGAGAACGTGTCCGCCTCGGCCCAGATCTTCTGCCCCGCCAGCTTGGCCGACCAGCCGTTGTCGAAGCGGTGCGTGACGTCGGTGAAGAACATGATGTTGTCTTTGTTCCAGTACGACCAGTCGTTGCTGAGGAACGTCGAGCGCTTGAGGTGCAAGTCTTCGCCGTTCGGACCGCTGGGCAGACCGCCCCAGTCCGAGGTGTTGTCATCACGCTGTTTGGACGCGCCGACGGTCCAGGTCGTCGAATCATTCAGGTCGGCTTCGAGGATGCCGTAAAAGGTCTGGCGCTGATTCTTGCGGATGTCGGAGAAGCTTT
Organism: Pseudomonas sp. HP_12; assembly: GCF_055283955.1. NCBI lineage: Bacteria > Pseudomonadati > Pseudomonadota > Gammaproteobacteria > Pseudomonadales > Pseudomonadaceae > Pseudomonas > Pseudomonas sp. HP_12. The sequence goes on along the minus strand of NZ_JBTOQG010000027.1, from coordinate 2,035 downwards.
TGTCGTCCTCATATGCCGCCACGACACGGCCGCGAACAGTGCCGGAATCGTTGAGCTTGTTCGACGCATCGACTTCGGTGCGATACCGGTCCCAACTGCCGGCGCTGGTGGTCACGCTCACCTGCGGCACGGCGGTCGGGCGCTTGCGCACCAGGTTCAACGTCGCTGCCGGGCTGCCCGCGCCGGTCATCAGCCCCGTTGCCCCGCGGACCACTTCGACGCGGTCATACATGGCCAGGTCCGCGCCGGAAATCACATCCTGGGTGTAGGCGCTGATGCTGCTCGGCAGCCCGTCGTACATGATGTTATCGATCTTGAAACCGCGCGCCAGAAACTCCTGACGGTCCGACGCCGTTCGGTGCAACGTCACGCCGGGCGCGTATTTCACCACGTCGTTCAGGTCGTTCATGCCCTGATCGTCCATGCGCTGGCGGGTGATCACACTCACCGACTGCGGCGTCTCGCGAATGGACAGCGGCAGCTTGGTTGCCGTGTTCATGGAACCCGTTGTGTATGAGCCCGAATTCTCCGTGGTCGCTTGCCCCGCGATGCCGTAATCGGCGTTGATGCTCAGGCCTTCCAAAGCCACTGCACCCGGCGCCGAGTTGCCGCTGGCACTGCCCGGTTGAGCGGGCGACGTGACCGATGGCTGATCGGCTACATCCTGCTGCGCCGGCGCTGCGAGGGAATGGCTGGAGAAACCAAGGGCGACGAGTGCCGACAAGGCTGGCAGGGCGGGACGTAGCATCGGGTGATTCCTGGAGAGGACGAAGGCGTGCTGATCTGCGGCACGGCACCCTGACGAGCGACGCTCCGCATGGCGAAAAGCATGAGGGCGCCGATCGTAACAACTTTTTTATAAATTGGTAATGCAAAGCGTTATCAGCTGTTAAGGTTTCTGATTCGTCTTGCCAGGCATGGCAGTGTAAGAGGATGAACAGGCAGCCAAATGCTCTGCAATGACGGTCGTGCCGGGTTTGATACAGGCCGGGAGGGATGCCTACAAACTCTTTTCTAAAGATTTCAGCCGTGCTGCCGACACGCACCTACTAGCCTTTCTACTATAGGGAAATGAGATGGCGATGGTATTTTGTCGTGGCTGTGCAAAGGAGCTGCATGAAACGGCAGTCACTTGCCCACAATGTGGCGCGAGTCAAATCACCTCAGCAACGCTCCCACTCCCCCCTGCAAACGCTGGCTCCCCCTGGATGGCAATCCTTTCGCTCGTGCTCAGTATCGTGTGCACGCTTGCACTCTTTGACGACAGTGAATGGGACACAGAGACGATTCAGGGCCTGGGCCTGTTCTCTGTCATCGCCCTGATTCTGGGGATCATCACTATCAACACCAAAAGACCGGGCTATGGCATGGCCATCGCCGGGACTGTGTTATCCGGTGTCTCGCTGCTTATTTTCGTTGGACTGTGTGTTAATTAATCAAAGGAAGATTCAAATGGCATTTTGTCGTGGTTGTGCAAAGGAAATCAGTGATGGTGCTGTCACGTGCCCGCAGTGCGGCGCGCCGCAGCTGGCGTACGCAGGCGGCGGCAATAGCGCTGCCGTTGTCGCCCAGCCAGGTTTTTTTCACTGGTATGTGGACGTTCTGAAGAAATACGCGGTGTTCAGCGGGAGGGCGCGGCGCAAGGAGTACTGGATGTTTTTCCTGATCAACGTCCTGATCTCTATCGCGATTGCCGTTGTCGACGCCATCATCGGCACCAACTCCATGCTTTCGAATATTTACAGCCTTGCGTTATTGATACCCGGCCTCGCCGTTGGCGTTCGCCGACTGCACGACACTGATCGCAGCGGCTGGTGGCTCATTGTGCCTTTCGCCAACATCGTGTTCCTGGCTACAGAAGGTCAGAAAGGCGATAACCGCTTTGGGCCGGCTCCCCTGTAAGCTGATCGGAAGTGGGGGGGGGGGGGGGGGGGCGGGGCGGGCGGGGGGGGTGGGGGGGGGGGGTCCGGGGCCCCGGCCAGCCCCCCCCGGCGGAGCGCCACGCACCCGAACGCGAGGCGAGAGGCGGGGGGGC
>NZ_JBTOQG010000026.1:0-47720 GCF_055283955.1 Pseudomonas sp. HP_12 | reverse complement strand
TGCAGGCTGAACGCAGACGACGCGGAGTGGGCCGAGCCGCATGGATGCGGCGAGAGCGCCGTCAGGACATGGATGTCCGTTCGGCGCGGGCCCACGGAGCGTCGTCGAAGTAAGGGAACCCGACGAAGTCGGGCCAAACCGAGAGCAAGCACCCTTGGTTACTTGGGGATGGTGCGACTCTCGACTTTTCCAAGTAACTCGCCGAAGGCGAAATATCTGCCGTTAGGCAGACGCTCTTGATCTCTACAACAGACAATTCGGTTTTCCAACAGACGAAAAAAATCCGCGCTGCCTCGGGGAGAACAGCGCGGATCTTTAATCACTCAATCAATGCACAAACAGTGCAATCAAAATAATGATCGGGATTGGAATGCCGAGGAACCACAGAAGTAGTGAACGCATGATGACTCTCCTTAATCAGCGAATGCTGGAAGTAGTGGAATAAGCACGGGTTTCGACATACGTCACCGCATCACGACGACGACCACCCCAGATAGCGGCAAGGCTGGCCACGAATGCACCGCACAGCAGCGAAACGAATGTCCACAGCGCAGCCGTTGCAGCGGCCTTCGCCGCAGCATCGGCAGCCTGTTGAGCTTTCAGCTTGGCATCGGCAACAGCTTGCTTGGCCTGACCGTAAACCTGATCAACACGCGCCTGGGCATCCGCCTGACTCAGGTTGGTACGCTGAGCGACCAGCTGTGCCAGATAGGTACGGTCTTCCGGAGCCAGCTGACCATCGTTGGCCATGGTCTTGGTGAAGATACGCACCACCACGCCGTGGGCAGCATCATCGCTGACAGCAGCAGGACGATCATCGCGGAACAGCGAATCGATGTAGTAACCGTATTGGTCACTGCTTGTATTGCCCGCTGCAGAACCGGCCGCAGTGGCAGCAGTACCTGCAACACCGGCAACCGCGGTAGCACCGGCTTTCACGCCGCTGCCGACGATGCCGCTGACCGAACCGACGATCAACACGGCGGCCACCAGCGTAGCGACAGCCCACGACAGGAAGCCGTGTGCGGTGTCACGGAAGTAGACTTCGTCACCGTGCATGTTGGCCCATTTGACGCGCAGACGACCGGCGAGGTAACCGCCAAGACCGGATGCCACGATCTGCGTCAGCGCCAGCCAGACGACCGTCGAGATACCGATGGTCTTGGCGCTCGCGCCTTCGTTGGCCCAAGGCGACATCGCCGAGAAACCAAGACCCGAACCCAGCAGAACCAGGATAAGGGACAACGCGGCGGCACCGGCGGCGCCAGCGAAGATGGCTCCCCAGGACACGCCCGAGACCGAGGAGGACTCTTCTACAGCGGCAGGATAAGAATCAGGTGAGACGTTCATTGTGCTGCTCCGTGCGAATGATGTTGTGCTTCTCCCCATTGCGGTGCACTGCCTGTGCCAGCTGCGAATTAGAATAAAAAACCTTAAAAATCAATGACCTGTAAATTCAGCTATCCACAGGGGCCGTGCAAAATGCATGAACGTCCCAAAAGAGCGGATGCGTTCTGCCCGGTGACGGGATTTCCATGGCTGTCAGAGGTTTGCGACAATCTTCTGCGACGGATTCCGTCAATGCGCAACATTCCGGCACATTTATGCCTGGATGGTGTCTTAAAACGTCACCCCCGCAGGTTGACAGCTATAGTCCGCCCACAGCCACTGTTTCTTCGAGAGGTAACCCAGCATGTTTGTCCATCGCCCCCTGGAAGAAAAAGACGTCCCTTTCATCTGCGAGATGCCCCAGAGCATTGACGAGCTCTTCTACATGTTTCCGAAGGCGGTATTCCCGCTGACACCGGAGCAGCTCAATGAATCCATCGCGCAGCGCTCGGACAACACCGTCATCGAGCTGGACGGCCAAGTGGTAGGATTCGCCAATTTCTCCCGCTACGATTTCAGAGGCCGGTGCTCCATGGGCAACGTCATCATCGACCCGCGCTTTCGCTCCAAAGGCGTTGGCCGCTACATGATTGGCTGCATGATGGAACTGGCGTTCGGCAAACATGAAGCGGCGGAACTGACCGCTTCCTGCTTCAACCATAACGTTCCCGGATTGCTCTTCTACCCCAAGCTGGGATTCAAACCCTTCGCCATTGAAGAGCGTCAGGACAAAAAGGGCGCTCGCGTTGCCCTCATTCATCTCAAGTTGCCACGCAGCTGATCCCATCAGCAAATAACGTCACTCGTCGGGCTGCCCAAGGACGCCCGACGAATGGCTGAGCGCATGCTCGCCGCCTGATCGTGTCGATTGATCCACTGACCCCGCTAGTTAAACGATTAACGGGGAAGGTTCTATTCCGATGAATCGATTTTGCTCGGCCAACCTGTGTCTGGCGCAATTGAGTGCGGGCAATCGCGGTTGTTTGCTTCACTTTGGGGCGCGGCGTATAACTTGGATATTCCTGTTTGCCGAAGGGCGGGCAGGCACTGGAAACATTTCCAGCGTCCTGGAAGTGGTTACTTATAGTCAGGCGAGTGGCTGAACGCATCACCCAGTCCTGCCTGTGGAGGATTGACGATGATTGCCTGTACGCTCTCTAACCTTGAACTGCGCAGCATCATAGAAAGTGCGTTTCTGCCTCTACGCTGCAACTGCACGGTGCTGGAGGATGTGATGACGGTTGAAGTCATCGACCCCGTCACCGAGCACGTCGAATTGTTCGCTTCCAACATTGCCCTGGATTCCCTCGATAACAGCCACGCCTTGTGCGTGCTGATTCGAGATCTCCAGGCCGAGCGCGAAAGGGCCAGGCATTACCCCCATGCATTGGCGGGGTGAGCGCGGGGCTCTAGCAATAATCGCCATTCGGCCTTATGTTGGTTGTATCGGCCCAAAGCGGCCAGGCGGGATATTGAGGATTTGCATGGCGCACGCGCAACCCGGGATCGAGGTGATACGAGAGCAGGAACGAGTGGCGCCCCTGCGCCGCCGTCGCAAGGTCATGATCGGCCTCGGCTGCCTGCTGGGGATTGTGGTGGTGGGCGCGGCGACGATCGTCACGATGCTGGAGCGCCTGGAAACGCGTAATGCCAGCTTTCGGCCGCCCATGACATCCCTGGAGCGACAACAGCTTCTTCCCGCCGAGCCGGTGCTGGAAGTCAAACCCCAAGTAGAAGGCCTGCGCTACGGCGCCGCAATCGCGCCGGCAGGTCAGCCGGAGAGCAGCGCGTCCGCTACGCCTGAAGAGGCATCTGCCTCCGCAGCGGCGCTGCTCTTCAGCTCACCACCACTGACGCCTGCACCGCTGAGCCCCTCAGCGCTGGGTGCTTCAGAGACTCGATCCAGCAAACCGCTGGGCATCGCTCAGGCCATTCATGTGCACAACGGCCAGCAGTAATCCTACCTTTCTCAATGCATCCGGCGACGGTGCTCGTTTTCGAAGAGCAGTTTGAACTGCTCTTCGCCGTTGTCTTGAACCGCATAGTGTTCTCGCACAGGCCCTGCTTCCACGCGTCCATCCATCGCAACGCGAATGATCGCTGACTTGTGCAAATAATCCGGCACGTCGCCGATGATCGTCAGCTCGCGCAGGCTGTGACCGTCATGCTCAATGGTGGCCAGTCGCACTCGGCAGGTGGCCTGCATGGGAATAGGGCCAAACAGCGTATCCCGCGAATAATCAATTTCGGCAATGCTGGACCGACGGTTTTTATCAGCATTCATCAGGTCATCTCTCTGTCCGTGGGAAAGTGCTCAGCATGACAATGGAGACATGCCAGGGCGGAATAGTTCTCATCGCCGCTCACGATAATTTTCCATTCATCGGATACGCCAGAGAGTGCCTCTGCTCTTCAAGAGGAAGTAAATGTATATGAAGCTGAAAAACTTCTGACGTCAATAAACGCTGCAAGACGTCCCCGGTGATGGGCAACTGCAACTAAGGATGACGCTTACCCGCAATGCCTTATTGCGAATAAGAGCACTTATCCATCGGCGACCTGAGTTTTGCAGCTAAATTGCCAAACCTTCTTATTTTATAAATACATGGGGCTTTGAGAGGGCGACGTAATAATGACGTCATATTTATTAATCCCTTTTAAAACAATGAGTTAGGTCTGAAATTAGGCTGATATAGCGTTTTCTCAAAAAATTGACACTTCATCTGATCCCTGCAAACATCACGTTACGTTTTCAACTTAAATAACCCGCGCTTAGTGCAAGCGCCCGATACTTCTCGTTTCAGGATTATTGCCTTCAGACGCGCGATGAGTTGGCGGTAGCGTCCCTCTAATAAACCTGACGAAGGGAAGCCTCAACAGGTGGCGACCGGCCGGCTCATGAAACGAGCGGCTGCCCCGAAAGCGGCGTCCCAGAGCCTGCGCCAATCGATCGACCTCGCGTCGGTCATCCGACCCTTTATCACCACCGACGTGATGCAAATCACTGCGGTAGTCGTGTCTGCCAGAAGTGCAGTAGTTCAGTCATTGCTCATTTATTTTTCAACTTGAAAGTCCAGACATCGCTTCAGCGGTAGCGGTTGAACGCCCACGTAAGTGGGGCGGTTTATAACGCACGTGGCGATACGGTAACGACCCAGCGTGGAGTGACAGTTATGCAAGGAGATCATCTGGAAACCGTTTGCGGTTGCGTAGTAGGAGGTGCCGGACCTGCGGGGATGGGACTGCTTTTCAACGCATTGAAAAGTGGCGCCATGCCAGAACTGGCCAAGGAAGGTTTAATCATTGTCGACGCCAGTCCCACGCCGGGCACGGGTCGTTTGGGCGATTACCGGATCACCGCCAACTCAGTGGGCGATGTGTTCCTTGATTGTCTGCGCGACCCGGCTTTGCGTGATGTATTCGAACCCCTCGAGCATTCGCCCGCCTACTGGCGCATCCGTCGTCAGGCGCAAAGCGCGCCGCAGTTGGCGGATGTCGCTGAACTGCTGGCGGAAGCCTCGAAGCTGGTGCTCGACTTTATCGTCGAGCGCTACGGCGTGAAGCTATGGAGCAGCACGACGATCACCGAGATCGTGCGTGAGGGTGACGAGTATCAAGTGTGGGTCGAGTCCGAAGGCCGCAGTCGGCGTATTCGCAGCCGCGCAGTCGTCCTCAATCTGGGTGGCTGGCAGGACCCGCAGCATCTGCTCGACAGCCTGGCGGATCAAGGCCTCGCGGTACCACCTTCCGCGCGGATCGAGAGCGCCGACGCACTGCTGAGAATGAACGCCGTGCAACTGCGCCACCTTTTCGCGACCACGCTGGCGTCCAAGGGCCGGGTGTGCGTCGTGGGTGGCTCCCACAGCGCGTTCTCGGTGCTGGAAAACCTGGCCGACGCGCTGGAATTCGCCGGCTTGGAGGAAGTGACACTGGTCCATCGTTCGCCGATCCGCCTGTTTTATGAAACCGCTCAGGCCGCGCTGGACGCCGGCTATGCCTTCGATGCGGCCAGGGATGTCTGCCCGGTTTCGGGCCGGGTCAACCGCTCGGGCGGTTTGCGCTACCGGGCGCTGGACGTGGGCCGTGAAGCCCTGTCCAAAGGCCAGATCGGCAAGACCGGCGTCCGCGTGCAGTTGCTGCAGACCCATCAGGGCCCGGCCGATCAGTTCGAGCGCGCCCGTCAGGCGCTGGCGGAAGCCGACATTGTCGTGCAGTGCACCGGTTATCAGCCGGTGCTGCCGGCATTGAGTCATGCCGGGGGCGAGGCCATCACGCTGATGGAGGTCAAGGGCGGACTGGATTCCGACCCTTCAGGCTGTCCGCTGGATGCCAGCGGTCAGCGCCTGCATGGCCTGCACCTGTTCGGTCTGGGGGCAGGGCTGGGGGTTGATCCGCGACTGGGGAGCGAAGCGTCGTTTGACGGCCGCATCTACGGCGTCTGGCAGTTTCATCACGACGCCAGCGGCGTGGTGATCGACTCGGTCCTGACCCGCTTGCAGACCCCGGCCGTGCAGCCCATCCCTGCTGCGCCACGGCTGGTGTCCAGTCGCAGCGAAGAACGCCTGCCATTCCTTTGGCCGGTGCTGGTCAACGCGCAGTCCTGATGCTCCTTGCAACACCCGAATCCCGGCGCTCCTTTGGTTAGGCAGCCCGGGATTTTTTTTGCCCGTGATGCCGTCGCGCAAACTAGATGTTGGCCGCCATATAAGCAGTTCGCCAGAGTCCGGCCGCTGATCTATTCTGCTTGCCTGACCCTCGACGTTGCATCGAACAGGAACTGACCAATGCGTATTTTGATGGTGGGCGCGGGCGCGATCGGCGGCTATTTCGGCGGCCGATTGCTGGACGCCGGGCGAGACGTGACGTTTCTGGTGCGCGAAGGACGGGCGCAGGTACTGGAGCGTGACGGGCTGATCGTGCGCAGCCCGCTGGGTAACATCGAATACCCGTCGCCGCCGCAGGTCATGGCGGCGATGCTGGACACGCCATTCGACCTGATCGTCCTCAGCTGCAAGGCCTACGACCTTGACACCGCCATGGAATCCTTCGCGCCAGCGGTCGGCCCGGAGACGTTGATCCTGCCGCTGCTCAATGGCATGGCGCATCTGGATCGCCTTGCCGAACGGTTCTCCCCCGCAAACGTGCTCGGCGGCCAATGCCTGATCTCGCTGGATCGCGATGCCTCGGGCGCCATCCTTCACTTGAACGAGACTAACCAGCTCTCGTTTGGCGAACGGGACGGTGGGCTGACGCCGCGCATTCAGCAGGTCGCCGAGGCGCTGGGCAATGCAGGGTTCGACGCGATTCTGAGTGAGCAGATTATTCAGGAGATGTGGGAAAAATGGTGCTTCATCGCGACCGGGGCCGGCATTACCGGATCGATGCGCGCGAGCATCGGCGACGTGGTCGCCAGTGGCGGGGAAGGGCTGATTCTGAAGTTGCTGGATGAGTGCGCCCAAGTGGCAGAGCATGCCGGGCACCCGCTGCGCAGTGAAGTCCGCCAGCGCTTCGAGAACATGCTGACCACCCCCGGCTCGAAGATGACCGCCTCAATGCTCAGGGACATCGAGCGCGGCGCGCCGATTGAAGTGGAACATGTGTTCGGGGAGCTGATTGCCCGGCGGCCAGGCGCCGACAGGTCACCTGAAGGTTCACTGTCGGCACTCGAGTACGTGTCTCTGCACCTGCGCGCGTATGAGGCGCGGCGCCTCGCGTGACAGCGCAGGGAGCAGGTGTCAGTCATTTGGCCGGGGTGTGCGTCGCCAGCTCCATGATCATCCGCGTCAGCAGGTAAATGCGCGGCGACACGCTGTCGACTTCGGCATATTCCTCGGGCGTGTGAATGTTCCCGCCGACGATGCCGAAGCCATCCAGCGTTGGCACACCGACCCCGGCCGAGAGGCTCGCATCGGCCGCGCCGCCACTGCCCTCGATGGTCAGCTTGCGGCCGATCTCGCCGTAGATGCCCTGGGCGATATCGACCAGCTTGTCGGTTTCCGGCGTCTGCGGCATAGGTGGCAGGCCACGTTCCAGGCGGGTCGTCACTTGGGTGTCCGGGATCAGTTTGTCCGCCGAGACACGGGCCAGGTCCTTCTCGATGCGGTCGAATTCCTCCGGCACGGCGGCGCGCACATCGGCCTTGGCGGTGGCCTGATCGGGGATCACGTTGGTACGATCGCCTGCGTTGAGCACGGTGAAGTTGATCGTGGTCTTCTTCTCGGCATCGCCCAGTTTGCCCAGTTGCAGAATCTGATGCGCCACCTCCATGGCCGCGTTACGCCCCAGCTCCGGCGCGACGCCGGCGTGGGACGCCTTGCCCTTGACCTCGACCACCGCGGTGGCGCTGCCTTTGCGCCAGACCACCAAACCATCGGCGGGACGTCCCGGCTCCAGGTTCAGGGTCACATCGTGCTGTTTGGCGACGTTCTGAATCAGCGCAGTGGCGGCGGCCGAGCCGGTCTCTTCGCTGGCGTCCAGCAGGAAGGTAATCTGCGCATAGTCCTTGAAGTCGAGTTTCTTCAGAATCTTCAGCGCGTAGAGCCCGGCGACGATGCCGCCCTTGTCGTCCATCACTCCCGGCCCGTACGCGCGACCGTCCTTGATGTGGAAAGGCCGGGCCGCGGCGGAGCCTTCCTTGAATACGGTGTCCATGTGCGCCATCAGCAGGATCTTCGCCTTGCCGGTGCCCTTGAGCGTCGCGACCACATGCTGGCTTTTGTCCGGCGCGGTATTGGGGATCATCTCGATGGTTGCGCCCAGCGCCTTGAGCTGGGCGACGACGATGTCCCGCACCTGGGTCAGTCCCGGCTCGTAGCCGGAGCCCGTATCGATATTGACCAGCTGCTCCAGCAGCTTCAGCGCTTCGTCCTTGTATTGCTCGGCATCTGCCTGGACCTGCTTGTCGGGCTCGGCGAACGCAGGGGCTGCCGCTGAAAACGCGATACCGAAGGCCAGCGCGCTGGCGAGAAGGGAGCGGGAAAAGGGTGAGGTCATTGTCGATCCTTGTAATGGCATGAAGAGGGCTCGATCGACACCCTAGCCCGTTGCACAGGATCGTGCATGTCAAAACGCGTTATTCACGTCGGCAAAAACGTCGAACCTTTCCGGTGGGCTACCCTCAACATTCCTACATCAGCCATCAGAGGAGAGGCATCCCATGCCGGTTAAGCACGATTTGTACGCGGACCTGAGCATCACCAAAGAAGAGCTTGCCAAGCGCAAAGGCAGCGACGCGAAGCTCAATGCCCTGGTCGAGCACTATGATGAGCTGGACATCCAGATTGTCAGCGCCGAAGAGGCGGGCGATATCCCCGACGAGGAGTTGAAGAAACTCAAGGAAAAACGGTTGCAGGCAAAAGACACCATCGCCAGTCACCTGAACACCCCGAACTGATCGGGTTAAACGGGTCAGTTACTAAAACGGCCGATCTCTTATGGAGGTCGGCCGTTTTTAGTTGGCGATACCCGATGTCTGACAACTTGCCCCGACATCCGGAAGTGCATCGTCAATTACGCTGAATCAGTGTCTTCGCTCGGGCTTAGTTGTCCGCGGGGCGATTTCCATGGATCCAAAGTTCAGACGAAAAAAAACGGCGTCTGGTCAGTCGCCGTCGCCGATCTGTCAGCACCGGGTGGCCGCTGACAGTTATCGAATAAACATAAACCGGTGGGTTTATTGCGGATCCTGGTCAGGTGCAGTCTCGGCCTTGATGCGCTTGTAGATTTCTTCGCGGTGCACGGAAACATCTTTCGGAGCGTTGATGCCAAGACGAACCTGGAGGCCCTGAACGCCCAGAATGGTGACGGTGATGTCGTCACCAATGTTTATGCTTTCGCCGACTTTGCGGGTGAGTATCAACATAATCTTTTCCTTGATGGCCTCATGAAGCGCCTCTACCGGGAGGCTGGCGTGAGCCTTTGGGTGATGGTAATTGCCGAATGCATCCAAATGCGGTCATCAGTATGACGCCATTGGTACGATTTTAATTCCCCAGGTTCATCGTCTCGTCACAGTTAGCGTGGCTCCTGGGTCGAACGGCAGGTGAATCTTGCCTGATGCTGGCGGGAAATTCCCGCGCGAATCGGCTATCGGGCTGATAGCCGAATTCCGGGCGGCGCCTATTCCACACTCCTTTGAGCTTTATTGCAAAGAACTCATGCCGGGCAGCGATGAAATTTTCATTAGATTGCTGAGTACGAGTTCTCTGAAAGGAGTGTAGGAGACTTCCCAAATGAGTACCGGCAAAACGCGGTAACTTTAATCGAATTGATGACGGCATGTGTGAACGGTTTTGTATCAGGCCCGGTTCACCTGCCCTGCAGACGCTAGCCTCAGCATCCGGAGCGTGGCGGTGAATGGTTTGAGGGGGGCAGAAACGACATGCCCACCGCGAGGGTGGGCATGGGAACAGCGAAGAAACCGCAGCGTCAATTTGCCGCGATCAAAGCATCAGACGACCAGCGACAACAGCATGATCAGGATGATGCCCACCACCGACAGGATGGTTTCCATCACGGTCCAGGTTTTCAGGGTTTCGGCCACGGTCATGTTGAAGTACTGCTTGACCAGCCAGAAGCCTGCGTCGTTCACGTGGGAAAGGATCAGCGAACCGGCACCGGTTGCCAGGACCAGCAGTTCACGGTTCACGCCCGGGATCATGCCGACCACAGGGGCCACAATCCCGGCACCGGTGATGGTGGCGACGGTCGCAGAACCGGTAGCAATCCGGATCACCGCAGCCACCAGCCACGCCAGCAGAATTGGCGAAATCTGCGCCTGCACGGCCATATGGCCGATCAGGTTACCGACGCCACTGTCCACCAGCATCTGCTTGAAGCCACCGCCGGCACCGACGATCAGCACGATCGCGGCGACCGGCGCCAGGCTCTGGTCGAGCAGCTTGATGATGTGGTCACGGCTGAAACCACGGGCCGAACCGAAGGTGTAGAACGCCAGCAGCAATGCGAACAACAGGGCAGCGATCGGGTGACCGATGAAATCCATCCAGATGCGGAAGATGTGACCGGCTGGCAGCGCGACGTCGGCGAACGTCTTCAGCAGCATCAGGAACACCGGCAGCAGGATCGTCACCAGGGTGATGGCGAAGCTCGGCAGGTTTTCGTTGGTCGACTCTTTGGCAATCTGGTCCATCAGCTCTTTCGACGGGTTGCCCGGAATGCGCTTGGCAATCCACTTGCCGTAGATGGGACCTGCGATGATTGCGGTCGGGAACGCCACGATCAGACCGTAGAAAATGGTCTTGCCGATGTCTGCGTTGAAGATGCCGATGGCCAGCAGCGGACCCGGGTGCGGTGGCACCAGGCCGTGGACGGCCGACAGACCTGCCAGCAACGGGATACCGATTTTGACGATGGACACACCGCTGCGACGGGCAACGATGAATACCAGCGGGATCAACAGCACGAAGCCGATTTCGAAGAACAGCGGGATACCCACCAGAAACGCCGAAAACATCATGGCCCAGTGCACGCGGTCCTTGCCGAAGCGACGGATCAGCGTCTGGGCGATCTGGTCAGCACCGCCGGAATCGGCCATCAGCTTGCCGAGCATGGTGCCCAGGCCAAGGATGATGCCGACGAAACCGAGCACGCCGCCGAAACCGTCCTGGAACGATTTCATCACTTTGTCGACCGGCATCCCGGAGGTCAGCCCGAGAAAGCCTGCAGCGATGGTCAATGCAATAAAGGGGTGGACTTTGAACTTGGTGATCAGAAGCACAAGGCCAATGATGGTCACCAACGCATCGACCAGCAGATACGTGTCTTGAGTCATGCCGAACATGGGGGTGTCTCTCCGTTGTATTTTGTTTTTTTGGAGCTACTGCTTGACGCTGTTGCTCTCTGCCCTGTGAAGCGAGGGCAGCGTCATCAGAGACAGCGCTACCTTTGCCGCTCACGCCTGATCGAGGATCAAGAGCCGGTGCGCGCGGTGACAGATGGGGTGTGAGATTCGGAGCCAGACTCGCTCCACCAGGTGGCCGCTTCTTTACCGATGGTCTCGATCGATTTGGTCGCGTCTACCACCAGCGTGCGGTCTTCGTTGTACGGAGGCTCGAGGGTCGCAAACTGGCTGTCGACCAGACTGGCCGGCATGAAGTGCCCCGGGCGATGGGAGCAGCGTTCGGTGGCGAGTTCTTTGGTCAGCTCCAGAAACACGAAGCCCAGCTCCGGGACGGCTGCACGCAGACGTTCGCGGTAGATGAGCTTGAGGGAGGAGCAGGTGAGAACGGGCTTTTCGCCGTTTTTTACCGCGGCGGCAACTTCTTCGCCGAGGCGTGTCAGCCAGCCGGCGCGGTCGTTGTCGTCGAGGGGATGGCCCGCGCTCATCTTGTCGATGTTGGCTTGAGGATGGAACGCATCACCCTCGATCAGGCGACCGCCGCTGTTTTTAGCGATGGCCTCGCCGACGGCACTCTTGCCGCAGCCGGAAACACCCATTACCACGATGGCGGAAATAGCATGTGGAGCAGTAGTCATAAAAACCTCGTCCCGGAGACAGCGCTGTCTTCGCCGAATGGTGTGCAAGTCCGGCGAGACTGTTTCCAGGTGTAGTCATTGTTATGGGTATCTCGCTGATCCATGAGATGCATCAATCCAGTCGTTTAGACGATCGAAAAGTTGCGGGCCTCCGTGAGATAGCGCTACCTTAGAGCCCATCCCACACAATCGCAACCCCCGCAGCTTCCTTCCAATCAGTTGGCAACGCATGACACGTATTGGTTCCCGCTCCACCGGTCGTCCCACTCTCAACGAAGTCGCCAAACTGGCCGCCGTCTCGCCGATTACCGCGTCCCGAGCCTTGCGTGGCGTGGCCACCGTGGCGCCTGAACTGGTAGAGAAGGTTCGCGCTGCTGCGCTGAGTCTAGGCTATGTCGCCAATCCTGCCGCACGGGCGCTGGCGTCTTCGCAGAGTCAGTCAGTGGTGGTGCTCGTGCCGTCGCTGTCCAACCAGTTGTTCATCGAAACCCTCGAAGCCATTCAGACGGTTTTGCGTCCGCGTGGGCTGGAAGTGGTGATCGGTAATTATCACTACTCGCCTATAGAAGAAGAGAACCTGCTGCGCAGTCATCTGTCCCACCGACCGCGCGGCATTCTGCTGACCGGCTTTGACCGCAGCGTGGCGGCGCAGCAATTGCTGGCGTCCAGCGGCGTGCCCTGCGTGCACATGATGGAACTGGACCCGACCCGGGCCGAACCCTGCGTGGGGTTTTCCCAGCAACAGGCGGGTGCCGAGGCGGCGCGGCATCTGTTGAGTCGTGGACGGCGGCGACTGGCGTACGTGTCGGCGCAGCTTGATCCACGGGTGATTCAACGGGGCGTCGGTTTTCGCGGCGTGCTGGAGCAGGAAGGGCTGTATGACGAGGCGCTGCAGACGGCGTCGCCGCTGCCGTCGTCCATTGGCCTGGGCAGCGAGCTGTTCGCCCGATTGCTCAAAGCGCATCCGGACGTCGACGGGGTGTTTTTCTGCAACGACGACCTGGCCCAGGGCGCATCGCTGGAAGCCCTGCGGCAGGGCATCCGCATTCCGCAACAGGTGTCGCTGATCGGCTTCAACGACCTGCCGGGCTCGGCCCACATGGTCCCGCGCCTGACCTCCATCCGCACTCCGCGCGAACAGGTCGGCCAGCGCGCCGCGCAACTATTGCTCGGCTTGCTGGACGGCACAGTTCACGAAGCGCAGGTGGATCTGGGGTTTGAACTGGTGGTGCGGGAAAGCACTTAGGTGCTTTCGTGGGCAGGCTCATTTCCACAAGTCCTCCATCCGCCCCGAACCAAAGTCAGACGCTGATCCTGTAGGAGTGAGCTTGCTCGCGAAGGCAATCTGTCAGCCAGCCTGAGTGCTGCTGACCCACCCCATTCGTGAGCAAGCTCACTCTCACAAGTCCTCGGCTCGGTCCGGAATCTCGAGTCGAGCCACTATCCCGTGGGAGTGAGCTTGCTCGCGAATGCTGACTTCCAGCCGCTAGAGATGCATGGGCTCGACTGGCCCCTTCGTGAGCAAGGTGGAACGCCACCCCGGTCACTCCTACAATTCCTCCATCCACCGCAAAGCTTGAGTCAGACGCTGAACCTGTAGGAGCGAGCTTGCTCGCGAAGGCAATCTGTCGGCCAGCCTGAGCATCGCTGACCCACCCCATTCGTGAGCAAGGTGGAACGCCACCCCGGTCACTCCCACAAGTCCTCAATCCACCCCAAAGCTTGAGTCAGACGCTGAACCTGTGGGAGCGAGCTTGCTCGCGAAGGCATTCTGTCGGCCAGCCTGAGCATCGCTGACACACCCCATTCGTGAGCAAGTCACCCCCCACTTCAATCCCAGCGCTTCCGCTCGATCAATGCTCCTTCTTGAACGCCAACCGGAACTCGTGCAACAGCGGTTCGGTGTAGCCGCTCGGCTGCTCACGACCTTTGAACACCAGCGCGCTGGCGGCCTGGAAGGCCACGGACTTCTCGAAATTGCCGGCCATCGGTGTGTAAGCCGAATCCCCGGCGTTTTGCCGGTCGACCACCTTCGCCATACGTTTCAAGGCGTCTTTCACATAGTCCTCGGAGATCACGCCGTGGCGCAGCCAGTTGGCGATGTGCTGGCTGGAAATGCGCAGCGTCGCGCGGTCTTCCATCAGCCCGACGTTGTGGATGTCCGGCACCTTGGAGCAGCCAACGCCTTGCTCCACCCAGCGCACCACATAACCCAGCAGGCCCTGGGCGTTGTTCTCCACTTCTTCGCGAATCTGATCCTCGTTCCATTCCGCCTTTTCGACGACGGGAATGCTCAGCAGGTCCAGCAGAATGTCTTCGCTGATGCTGTCCAGATCAACCTGTTCCAATTCCTGCTGCACCGCCTTCACATCCACCTTGTGGTAGTGCAGCGCGTGCAAGGTGGCCGCCGTCGGCGAGGGCACCCACGCCGTGGTCGCGCCGGCTTTCGGGTGCGCGATCTTCTGCTCCAGCATGTCAGCCATCAGGTCCGGCATCGCCCACATGCCCTTGCCGATCTGCGCACGACCGCGCAGCCCGCAGGCCAGGCCGACCAGCACGTTGTTGCGCTCATACGCCTTGATCCACGGCGTAGCTTTCATGTCGCCCTTGCGCAGCATCGGCCCGGCTTCCATCGAGCTGTGCATTTCGTCGCCGGTGCGGTCGAGGAAGCCGGTGTTGATGAACGCCACCCGCGACGACGCCGCTTCGATGCACGCCTTGAGGTTGACGCTGGTGCGCCGTTCTTCGTCCATGATCCCCATCTTGAGGGTGTTGCGCGGGATCTTCAGCGCGTCTTCGATGCGGCTGAACAGCGTGTCGGCGAACGCCACTTCGTCCGGGCCGTGCATCTTTGGTTTGACGATATAAACGCTGCCGGCGCGGGAGTTGGTGCGGTTATGCAGGTCGTGCAGGGCGATCAGGCTGGTGATGACGCCGTCGAGAATGCCTTCGGGGATTTCCTTGTTGCCGTCGTAGAGAATCGCCGGGTTGGTCATCAGGTGACCAACGTTGCGGATGAACAAGAGCGAGCGCCCGTGCAGGGTGATCGCGTTGCCGTCGGCGGCGGTGTACTGGCGGTCGGCGTTCAGGCAACGGGTGATGGTCTTGCCGTTCTTGACCAGGGCTTCGGTCAAGTCGCCCTTCATCAGGCCCAGCCAGTTGCGGTAGATCACCAGCTTGTCGTCGGCATCCACGGCGGCGACCGAGTCTTCGCAGTCAATGATGGTCGACAGCGCCGCTTCCAGCAGCAAGTCCTTGATCCCGGCCGGATCAGTGCCACCGATCGGGCTGGCGGGGTCGATCTGGATTTCGATGTGCAGGCCGTTGTTCTTCAGCAGGATCGCATTCGGCTGGCGCGGCTCGCCCTGATAGCCCACATATTTCTCGGGCTGGGCAAGGCGCGACTGACTGCCGTCCGCCAGGGTGACCAGCAACTCGCCGCTGTCCACCGCGTAGGCTTTGGCGCCGACGTGGGAACCCGACGCCAGGGGCGCGGCTTCATCGAGCAGGGCGCGGGCGAAGGCGATGACTTTCTCGCCACGCAGCGGGTTGTACCCGGCCTTGATTTCGGCGCCGTTGGCCGAGGAAATGGCATCGGTGCCGTAGAGCGCGTCGTACAGCGAACCCCAGCGCGCATTGGCGGCGTTCAAGGCGTAACGGGCGTTGGCAGCGGGCACCACCAGTTGCGGACCGGCCTGTTCGCTGACTTCGATGTCCACTTTGTGGGTGGACACCTGAACCTGCGCCGGCACCTGCTTCAGATAGCCGATGCTGTCGAGAAACGCGATGTACGCCGGCATGTCGGTGACCGGGCCGGGATTGGATTTGTGCCACTTGTCCAACTGAGCCTGTATGCGGTCACGCTCTTTCAGCAGCTCGCGGTTGACCGGGGCGAGGTCGTGGACCAGCGAATCGAAATCGGCCCAGAACAACTCCGGGGTCAGGCCTGTCCCGGGGATCACTTCCTCGTCGACGAAACGCTTGAGGTTGGCCGCCACCTTGAGGTTGTGGCAATTGACGAACTCGGTCATCTGGGGTCTCCATCATGAATTGGGTTTGCAGCATTGCTGCAGGCGATCGCTGCGGACGTTACTGCGCGCTTACCGCCGCAACCCCGGCCTTGGCCACTTGCGCATCCTGATCGGCTTTCACCCCGGACACGCCCACCGCGCCGATGGTCTGGCCGTCGATGATCACCGGCACGCCACCTTCCAGCGAAGTCAGCAGCGGGGCGGTCACGAATGCGGTGCGCCCGCCGTTGACCATGTCCTCATAACCCTTGGATTCGCGACGACCCAGCGCCGAGGTGCGGGCTTTTTCGATGGCGATGTAGCCACCGATGGGCGCGCAGCCGTCGAGGCGCTCGAAGCCCAGCAGGTGACCGCCGTCATCGGTGACGGCGATGGACACTGCCCAGCCGTTGTTCTGCGCCTCGGTGCGGGCCGCGGCGAGGATCTGGGTGACTTCGGTCTGGGTCAGTACGGATTTGGTTTTCATGCAGTTCTCCTGAAGGGCAAAGGGTGTCATGCGTGTCGGTCTGATACGGAGCCAGTGCGCCTGCAATCAACTTGGAGGCAGGGCGTCCTCGATGAGTTCGATCCAGTGTTTGACCGGCGTGCGGTTGGCGCTGGCCAGATGGGTCTGACAGCCAATGTTGGCCGTCGCGATCACATCCGGGTTGCCGCTTTCCAGCGCGTTCATCTTGTTGTCCCGCAGCTGTTTCGCCAGCACCGGCTGGGTGATCGAATAGGTGCCGGCCGAGCCGCAGCATAAGTGACTGTCGGGCACCGGTGTGAGATTGAAGCCCAGTCGGGTCAACACCGACTCAACGGCGCCGCCAAGTTTCTGCGCGTGCTGCAGCGTACACGGGCAATGGAAGGCCAGGGTCTGGCGCGTGCAACCGCCGAGCTGCTCCAGGGGTTCGGCGCGCAGCACTTCGACCAGGTCCCTGGTGCGTTCGCTGATGGCTGCCGCTTTTTGGGCGTAAACCGGGTCGTTGCGCAGCAGGTGGCCGTAGTCTTTAACGAAGGCGCCGCAGCCGCTGGCCGTCTGCACAATGGCCTCGGCACCGGCTTGAATGCTCGGCCACCACGCGTCGATGTTCCGCCGCGCCCGCTGCAGGCCTTGTTCCTGCGCATTCAAGTGGTAATCCACAGCGCCGCAGCAACCGGCCTGGGCGATGGAGGTGACGCTGATGCCCAGTCGATCCAGCACTCGCGCCGTGGCCGCATTGGTGTTGGGCGACAACCCGGGTTGCACGCAGCCTTCGAGAATCAACATCTGCCGCGCGTGATGCCGGGTCGGCCGAGCCTTGGCGGGACGAATGTTGCCCGGCAGCTTGGTCTTCAGCGCAACCGGCAGCAGTGGCCTGAATGAATTGCCCAGCTGGGTCAGCGACTTGAACAGACCTGCATTGGGGACCACGGCGCGCAGGCTGTCGCGCAGCAACCGTTGGCCCAGCGGGCGCGGCACGGCGGCGTCGACCACCTCCCGGCCAATGTCCAGCAGGTTGTGGTAATCGACCCCGGAAGGGCAGGTGGTTTCACAGTTGCGGCAGGACAGGCAGCGGTCTAGGTGCAGCTGGGTTTTCTCGGTGACTTCCTTGCCTTCCAGCACCTGCTTGATTAAATAAATGCGCCCGCGCGGGCCATCCAGCTCGTCGCCGAGCAACTGATAGGTCGGGCAGGTGGCGTTGCAGAAACCGCAGTGCACGCAGCTGCGCAGAATGCTTTCCGCTTCTTCGCCACGGGGCAGGCTTCTAGCGTGTTCGCTCAGGGTCGTCTGCATGGTTCAGATCTCCGCGTACATTCGGCCCGGATTGAAAATTCCGTGCGGATCGAGTTGTGCCTTGAGCTGGCGGTGGTAGCGCAGCAATGGCGTGGCCAACGGCTGAAACGGGCTGTCGTCGAGGCCGTGGCTGTAGCAGGTGGCGTGGCCGCCTGCGGCGCTGACGATGCGACGAATCTCGCTGCCGCTGGCGTCGGATTTCAACCAGCGTTGCGCACCGGCCCAGTCGATCAATTGATCCCCCGGCAGGTCCAGCGCAGCCGTGCTGACGGGCAATGACAGGCGCCACAGGGGACGGCCATCGGTGAAGAAATCCAGGCGGTGTTCGTTGAGCGCGCGCCAGTAAGCCGGGTCGATGGATTCGCCGCCCAGGCGGTCATGAGCCGCCGCGACCGAACCTTCGCCGCCTTCAAGACGCAAACGCAGCACGCGGCCGTCGTGGCTGGCGGCGCTGATCGGCAGCGGTTGCTGACCCCATTGCGCCAGGCGGGCGAGGGCGGTGGGGCTGTCGATCTCCAGCGCAATGCTGGTGCACAGCCGCGGCTTGGGCAGGACTTTCAACGAGACTTCGGTGATCAGGCCCAGGCAACCAAAACTCCCGGCCATCAGGCGCGACAGGTCGTAGCCGGCAACGTTTTTCATCACCTCGCCGCCGAAGCGCAAGTGCTTGCCCAGGCCGGTGATCACCCGCGTGCCCAGCACGAAGTCACGCACCGAGCCTGACCATGGCCGGCGCGGCCCGGACAAGCCTGCCGCGACCATCCCGCCCACGGTGCCATCGCCTGCGCCGCTGTCGCTCGCATCACCAAGGCTGTAGCTGGGCGGCTCGCAGGGCAGCATCTGACCGGCTTCCTCCAGCGCGGCGTTCAGCACCGACAGCGGCGTGCCGGCGCGGGCGGTGATCACCAGTTCGGTCGGGTCGTAGGTGACGATGCCGCAGTGAAGGCGGGTATCGAGCACTTCACCCGCCACCTCGCGACCGAGAAACGCTTTGCTGTTGGCGCCTTGAATCCGCAGCGGCAGGGCGGACTGAATCGCCTGATTGACCTGCTCCAGCAGTGCGTCGCTGGCGTCGCGGTCCTGGGCCACGAAGGCTGGCTGACGTTGGGCATCCATCAGAAACGCTCCAGTTCAGGGAAGGGCAGCTTGCCCATGTGCACGTGCATGGCACCAAATTCGGCGCAGCGGTGCAGGGTCGGGATGTTCTTGCCGGGGTTGAGGGTGCCGGCCGGGTCGAACGCGGCTTTTACGGCGTGAAACAACGTCAGCTCGTCACTGTTGAATTGCGCACACATCTGATTGATCTTCTCGCGGCCCACGCCGTGCTCGCCGGTGATGCTGCCGCCCACTTTCACGCACAGCTCCAGAATCTTTCCGCCCAGCGCTTCGGCGCGATCGAGCTCACCGGGTTGGTTGGCATCGAAGAGGATCAGCGGGTGCATGTTGCCGTCGCCGGCGTGGAAAACGTTGGCGACGCGCAGGCCGTATTCTTCCGACAGCGCGGAAATGCCCTTCAGCACGCCGGGCAATTCCCGACGCGGGATGGTGCCGTCCATGCAGTAGTAATCCGGCGACAGCCGACCGACTGCCGGGAAGGCGTTCTTGCGCCCGACCCAGAAACGCACGCGTTCGGCCTCGTCCTTCGCCTGGCGTATCTCGGTCGCGCCGGCGTTTTCCAGCACCGCGCGAACCCGGTCGCAATCGGCGTGCACGTCGGCTTCCACGCCATCGAGTTCGCACAGCAGAATGGCTTCGGCGTCCACCGGGTAGCCGGCGTGAATGAAGTCTTCAGCGGCGCGAATGGCGAGGTTGTCCATCATTTCCAGGCCGCCGGGGATGATGCCTTCGGCGATGATGTCACCCACCGCGCGACCGGCTTTCTCCACCGAGTCGAAGGCGGCCAGCAGCACCCGCGCCACTTGCGGTTTGGGCAGCAGTTTGACCGTCACTTCAGTGATCACGCCGAGCATGCCTTCTGACCCGGTAAACAGTGCGAGCAGATCAAAGCCTGGCGAGTCCAGTGCGTCGGAGCCCAGCACCATGTCCTCGCCCTCGACCGTGAGGATGTCGACCTTGAGCAGGTTGTGCACGGTCAGGCCGTATTTCAGGCAATGCACGCCGCCAGCGTTCTCCGCGACGTTGCCGCCGATGGAACAGGCAATTTGCGAGGAGGGGTCTGGCGCGTAATAAAGGTCGTAAGGCGCTGCGGCCTGGGAAATGGCCAGGTTGCGCACACCGGGTTGCACGCGGGCGTAACGCCCGGCGGGGTCGATGTGGAGGATTTTGTTGAAGCGCGCCATCACCAGCAGCACGCCTTTTTCCAGGGGCAGGGCGCCGCCGGACAGTCCGGTCCCGGCACCCCGCGCCACCACCGGCACGCCGCGCTCATGGCAGACCTTCAGCAGCGTCTGCACCTGCTCGATGCGCTGGGGCAGCACCACCAGCATCGGCGTCGTACGGTAGGCGGAGAGGCCGTCGCATTCATACGGGCGCAGTTCTTCCTCGCGGTGGAGGATGTCCAGATCAGGCAGGCGGGATTGCAGCGCTTGGAGCAGCTGTTGTTTGTCGATGACCGGCAGCACGCCGTCGACGCGTTCGTCGTACAGGATATTCATGATGGGTTCGCAACCCTGTCTTGTTTTTATTGGAGGCCCGTTCCGTGACGGAACGTGAAAGGCTGGCTTGCATCATTGGCTCAGCCGGGCTTAGTGTCTACCGGGTGGAGCAGTGGTCGAACCAGTTTCGTGATACGGCTGAATCAAATAAACGCCTAAAAGACTTGTTTATCAGTGAGATAGATCCCACGCCAGTTCTTGTGGTTTTTACCGCCGTCCATGGTCATACCAGTGAGGGCAAGCAATAAGTGCCCACTCATCCAACGCAACGAAGCAGGTCCGACCCATGGAAATCACTCAGGCCCAGTCCCAAACCAAACGTCCGCAGCAGGTCGCCGATGTCGTCAGCGAGCGCATCGAGCGGCTGATTGTCGACGGGGTGCTCAAGGTTGGTCAGTTGCTGCCTTCCGAACGGCGGTTGACCGAAAAGCTGGGGGTGTCGCGCACTGCGCTGCGCGAAGGCCTGCAGCTGCTGCGCGCCAGAGGCATCATCGAAACCCGTCAGGGCAAGGGCTCGTTCGTCGCGCAGATGGGGGGGCTGGGGCTGACCGCCAATTCACCGCTGATGCACTTGTTCGCTTCCCAGCCCCGCACGCTGTACGACCTGTTTGAAGTGCGCAGCCTGCTGGAAGGGGAGTCCGCGCGGCTGGCGGCGCTGCGCGGCACCGACGCGGATTTTGTCCTGATTACCCGGGCCTACGACGCGCTGGTCGCCGGCCATGACCACCCGTTGGCGGCGTCCGAACACGCACGGCTCGACCATGCGTTTCACCTGGCCATCTGCGAGGCCTCGCACAACCCGGTGCTGGTGCAGACCCTGCGCTCATTGACGGATCTGCTGCTGAACACGGTATTCGCCTCGGTCAACAACCTCTATCACCGCGACGCGCAGAAACGGCAGATCGACCGCCATCACGCCCGGCTCTATAACGCGGTGACCGGGCGATTGCCCGAGCAGGCGCGCAAGGCCGCTGTGGCGCACATCCAGAACATCTGCGACAACCTGCGGGAGATCGAAAGCGAAGAGCAGCGGCTGGTGCGCGCCACGTTGCGGCTCGAGGGTTGGGCTTGAGTCACCGGAGCTTTGCCTGCAGCTCCGCTTGATAGGACCTTCGCTTGACAGACCTCACCCATTGCCGCAGTTTACGCATTGCGTAAGCCGCTTACGCCGTAGTGAAAAACCAAAACAACAATAACAGGCCATCCCCGTGGATCTTTTCACCTACTACCGATCGACCTCCAGCTACCGGGTGCGCATTGCCCTGGCGCTGAAAGGTCTCGCGTTCGACGCCATCCCCGTCAACCTGATTCGCGACGGCGGCGAACATCACCAGCCCGACTACCTGGCGATCAACCCCCAGGGCCGCGTTCCCGCCCTGAAGCTGGACGGCGGTGAGGTGATCATCCAGTCCATGGCGATCCTCGAATACCTCGAAGAATTCTCCCCGGAACCTGCATTGCTCCCCGACGCGCTGCTCGACCGCGCGCGCCATCGGCAAGTCGCCGCCCTGATCGGTTGCGACATTCACCCGCTGCACAACGTCGCGGTGCTCAATCGTTTGCGCGGCATGGGCCATGACGAAGGCGATGTGACGGCGTGGATCGGCCACTGGATCAACCAAGGCTTCGCCGCCGTGGAAGCCCTGATTGGCGATACTGGATTTTGTTTCGGCGCGGTTGGCCTGGCCGATGTGTACCTGCTGCCCCAGGTGTATGCGGCGCGGCGCTTCAACGTGGACATGAGCCCGTACCCGCGAATTTGCCGGGTCGAAGGGCTGGCGTTGCAGCATCCAGCGTTTCAGTCCGCCCATCCCGATGCGCAATCGGACAAGCCGGAGTAATCTTTCCCACATGAAAAGCTTCGGTCTGCAACTGATCTTCGGCGACTTCCTCGCCCGCAGCGTGCGGGGGATTTCCTGCGCGCCACCCGCTGAATCGTGATCCGAGCCGCTGTGCCTCTCACTATTTAGCAGGAGCAAGACCGTGACTGATCTCTACGAAAACCCGATGGGCCTGATGGGCTTTGAATTCATTGAATTCGCCTCGCCCACCCCTAATGTGCTGGAGCCTGTGTTCCAGATCATGGGCTTCACCAAAGTCGCCCAACACCGCTCGAAGAACGTGTCGCTGTACCGCCAGGGCGCGATCAACATCATCCTCAACAACGAGCCCAACAGTGAAGCGTCCTACTTCGCTGCGGAGCACGGTCCTTCGGTGTGCGGCATGGCCTTCCGGGTCAAGGATTCGCAACTGGCCTACAAACGCGCGCTGGAACTGGGCGCCCAGCCTGTCGAGATCGGCACCGGGCCCATGGAACTGCGCCTGCCCGCGATCAAGGGCATTGGCGGCGCGCCGTTGTACCTGATCGACCGTTTCGGTGAAGGCACCTCGATCTACGACATCGACTTCGTGTACCTCGAAGGCGTCGACCGCCATCCCAAGGGCGCCGGCCTGCAATTCATCGATCACCTGACCCACAACGTCTATCGCGGGCGGATGGCCTATTGGGCGAACTTCTACGAGAAGTTGTTCAACTTCCGCGAGCTGCGCTATTTCGACATCAAGGGCGAGTACACCGGCCTGACCTCGAAAGCGATGACCGCGCCGGACGGCATGATCCGCATCCCGCTGAACGAGGAATCGTCCAAGGGCGCCGGGCAGATCGAAGAATTTTTGATGAAGTTCAACGGCGAAGGCATTCAGCACGTCGCGTTCTTCACCGAAAACCTCATCGACACCTGGGACCGGCTCAAGGCGCTGGGCATGCGCTTCATGACCCCGCCGCCGGACACCTATTACGAAATGCTCGAAGGCCGGCTGCCTAACCATGGCGAACCGGAGCACGAGCTGAAGGCGCGGGGGATTCTGCTGGACGGCAATTCCGACGGCGGAAACAAGCGCCTGCTGCTGCAGATCTTCTCGGAAACCCTGATGGGGCCGGTGTTCTTCGAATTCATCCAGCGCAAGGGCGACGATGGCTTCGGTGAAGGCAACTTCAAGGCGCTGTTTGAATCGATCGAGCGCGATCAAGTGCGACGCGGGGTGTTGGCGGTGGATTGAAGTAGGTGCACGCGCGCTGTTAGTGGGACCGGCTTCAGCCGGGAAGGGGCCGGTTTGAACGCCATCAATTTTGTGGCGTAACCGCCGACGCCTTCCCGGCTAAAGCCGGTCCCACTAGATGCACATGGTCCGTTAGTAGGACCGGCTTCAGCCGGGAAGTGGGCAGTTTGAACACCATCAGTTGTGTGGTGTGACTGCCGACGCCTTCCCGGCTAAAGCCGGTCCTACTCGATGCGAGCGGTGCTACTGATCCTGCGGCATTTCCCCACCCATCCGCGCGCTGATCGCCTGCGCCGTCTGCAGCAGTTTCTGCGCGGCGAGGGCCTGGCGCTGATCGGTAAACACCGACGCTGAACCCACCACCGTCACCACACCCACCAGCTTGTTGCCCATGGCAAACACCGGCGACGACACCGCGTTGACGCCGGCCATCAACAAGCCATGAATCTGATGCACCCCGGTGCTGCGGATCTCTCGTACGTGGCGATCAATCTCCTTCATCTGCGCGGCGTTCAACGAGGCCGATTCCGCCTCTCTCAGCGCCGAGGTTTCGGTCGGCGACAGAAAGGTCTCGAACACCAGCCCGGTGGACGAACTGAGCAGCGGCAGCACCGAGCCGATCTGCGTGACTAGGGTGACCGCCCCCAGTGACTGTTCGACATACACGACTGTCGGGCCTTTATTGCCCCACACCGCCAGAAAACAGGTTTCGTTGAGTTCGTCGCGCAGCGCGATCAATGCCGGTGCGGAGGTCTTCAGCACATCCAGCTGGCTCAGCGCCGCCAGCCCGACCTGCAACGCCGAGCGCCCTAGACGGTAGTGATTGCTGGCCGGGTCCTGCTCGGCAAATCCGCTGTCCACCAGCGCCTGCAGGTAGCGATGCACCTTGCTCGCGGGCATGCCGACGTATTCGGCGAGTTTCGACAGTGACGTGGCGGGCGCCAGTTCGGCCAGCGCCTTGAGGATGCCGACGCCGACTTCAGCCGATTGGACTTTCTGCTGGCGCGGCGCGGTGGCGGGGGTGGAATCGTCGGTCATGGAAGGGAGGCCCCCGGTCTGGAAAGGCTGCTTTATAGCTTGACCCTTCCTCAAACTCAAATTACGTTATGCGTAACACGCTTACGATAAAAACAATAAGAGGTCGCCATGTCGACAACACCTCGGTCCGAGCCCTTGCGCTACCAGCGCGGCTTCGGCAATCAATTCAGCAGCGAGGCGATGCCGGGCGGTTTGCCCCACGGGCAGAACTCGCCGCAACGTCACCCGCTGGGCCTGTACGCCGAGCAATTCTCCGGGACCGCGTTCACCGTCCCCCGCGCCGAAGCCCGACGAACCTGGCTCTACCGCATTCAACCGTCCGCCGCGCACCCCCGTTTTCAGCGCCTTGAGCGCCAGATCACGGGCCAGCAGCAGGGCCCCGTCACACCCAATCGCCTGCGCTGGGATGCCTTCGACATCCCCGCCGAGCCGACCGATTTCATTGAAGGCCTGCACGCGCTGGCCAGCACCTCGTCTGCCGAACAGGCCGAGGGCGTGAGCGTCTACGTCTACACCGCCAGCCGTTCCATGCAGCGCGCGTTCTTCAACGCTGACGGCGAATGGCTGATCGTCCCCCAGCAGGGCCGGCTGCGCATCACCACCGAACTGGGCCTGCTCGACCTCGAGCCGCAGGAAATCGCCGTCCTGCCCCGTGGTTTGAAATTCAGCGTCGAGCTGCTCGACGGCACAGCGCGGGGCTACATCTGCGAGAACCACGGCTGCGCCCTGCGCCTGCCTGACCTTGGGCCCATTGGCAGCAATGGCCTGGCCAATCCCCGGGATTTCCAGGTGCCCCACGCACATTTTGAAGACAGCGTGCAGCCCACTGTGCTGGTGCAGAAATTCCTCGGCGAACTGTGGGCGACTACGCTCGGTCATTCCCCCTTCGACGTCGTTGCGTGGCACGGCAACAACGTCCCGTACAAATACGACCTGCGCCTGTTCAACACTTTGGGCACGGTGAGTTACGACCACCCCGATCCGTCGATCTTTACTGTGCTGACGTCTCCGGGCGCTGTCGAAGGTCAGGCGAACGTCGATTTTGTGATCTTCCCGCCGCGCTGGATGGTGGCGGAAAACACCTTCCGGCCGCCGTGGTTCCACCGCAACCTGATGAACGAATTCATGGGCCTGATCGACGGCGCCTACGACGCCAAGGCCGCAGGTTTCATGCCCGGCGGCGCGTCGCTGCACAACTGCATGAGCGCTCATGGCCCGGACAACGCCAGCGCCGAGAAAGCCATCGCCGCCGAACTCACGCCGCACAAGATCGAGAAGACCATGGCGTTCATGTTCGAGACCGGCAAAGTCCTGCGCCCCAGCTACCACGCGCTGGAATGCCCACAGTTGCAAAGCGACTACGATGCCTGCTGGGATGGCATCGCCAGAACGTTCAAGCTTTTCGACACGGACAGCCAACGATGAGCACTTCACACCACCCGCGCAGTTGGGTTGCCAGCGCCAACGACCATCCCGATTTCCCCCTGCAAAACCTGCCTCTGGGCGTGTTCAGCCGCCCCGGTTTCGGCAAGCGCGGCGGCGTTGCCATCGGCGATTTCATTCTCGACCTGCAAACGGCCCTTGAGGCCAGCCTGTTCAACGGCGCCGCGCGGGTGGCCGTGGAGGCCGCCAGCCGCGGGCAACTGAACGACTTTTTCGCCCTGGGCGGTTCGTCGCGGCAGGCGCTGCGCCATGAATTGCTGCACCTGCTCGACGAAAGAACCCTGCAGCGTGAACGCTTGCAGGCCATGGGCGACCGTCTGCTGGTGCCAATGGCTGACTGCCAGATGCACATGCCGGCGCAGGTCGGCGACTACACTGATTTCTACGTCGGCATTCATCACGCGATGAACGTCGGCAAGCTGTTCCGCCCGGACAACCCGCTGCTGCCGAACTACAAATACGTGCCCATCGCTTATCACGGGCGCGCGTCGACCCTGGGTGTGTCCGGGATGCCGGTCAAGCGCCCCAGCGGGCAGACCTTGAAACCGGGTGCCGAGACACCGGATTTCGGGCCGAGCAAGCGCCTGGATTACGAACTGGAAGTGGGCGTATGGATCGGGCAGGGCAACGAGGCGGGCGAGCCTGTCGCCATCAGCAAGGCGGGCGAGCACATCGCCGGTTTCTGCCTGCTCAACGACTGGTCGGCTCGCGACCTGCAAGCCTGGGAGTACCAGCCACTGGGGCCGTTTCTGTCGAAGAGTTTTGCCACCAGCATTTCGCCGTGGGTGGTCACGGCCGAAGCCCTTGCGCCGTTTCGCGCGGCTCAACCGGCGCGCCCCGAGGGTGACCCGCAGCCGATGCCTTATCTGTTCGACGAGCAGGATCAGGCCGGCGGCGCGCTGGACATCGAGCTGGAAGTGCTGCTGCTCACCGCGCAGATGAGAGAGCAGGGCGTCGCGCCCCAGCGTCTGTCCCTCAGCAACACGCTAAACATGTACTGGACCGTCGCGCAAATGGTGGCCCACCACAGCGTCAACGGCTGCAAGCTGCAGGCGGGGGATCTCTTCGGCACCGGCACCTTGTCAGGCACGCAGCCCGGCCAACTCGGCAGCCTGCTGGAAATGACCGAGGGCGGTAAGCGCGCCGTAGAGTTGCCCAACGGCGAGACGCGAACCTTTCTGGAGGCCGGCGATGAGGTGATCCTCAAAGCGCGCTGCCGCAAAGAGGGCGAAGTGAGCATCGGCTTTGGCGAGTGCCGTGGGGTGGTGGTGGGCTAAAGCCGCATCCCATGTCTTAGTAGGACCGGCTTCAGCCGGGAAGAGGCCAGCGTGTACAGCCCAGATTTGCGGTGTGCCGCTTACGTCTTCCCGGCTAAAGCCAGTCCTACAGAAATTAACCAAACCCACCCACCAGAGATCCACTGCGCGGCAAGAACCTCCCTTGCCGCTCCCCCTGCGGTTTGCCTTCCGCGTAACTCAAATGCCCGTTCACCCAGACCGCATCGATCCCCTCGGCCGCGCGCTTTGGCTCTTTGAAATCCGCCACATCGCGCACGGTGCCCGCGTTGAACAACACCAGGTCCGCGCAATACCCTTCGCGCACGAAGCCACGCTCATGCAGCCCGAAGCGTGTGGCGGTCAGTCCGGTCATCTTGTGCACGGCGGTGTGCAGCGGAAACAGCCCCAGATCCCGACTGAAATGCCCGAGCACCCGGGGGAACGCACCCCACAGGCGCGGGTGCGGGAACGGGTCTTCCGGCAGCCCGTCGGAACCGATCATCGACAGCGGGTGCTTCATGATCCGCTGCACGTCGTTCTCGTCCATCCCGTAATACACGGCGCCAGCCGGCTGCAGCCTTCGCGCGGCGTCCACCAGTGAAAGGCCCCAGTCGGCGGCAATGTCTGTCAACTCGCGGCCGCCCTGTTCCGGGTGCGGTGTTGACCAGGTGATGGTGATCGGAAACGCATCGGTGACCTGCTTCAAATCCAGCGTTGAAGAACTGGCCGCATAGGGGTAGCAATCGCAGCCCACCGGGTGGGTCAGGGCGGCGTTTTCCAGGGACGCCAGCAGTTGCGGGCTGCGGCCCCAGTTGCCTGCGCCTGCGCATTTCATGTGGGAGATCACCACCGGGGATCTGGCATGACGGCCGATCTCGAACGCCTCGTCCATGGCCTCCAGCACCGGCTCGAACTCGCTGCGCAGGTGCGTCGTGTACACCGCGCCGAACGCCGTGAGCTCCTCGGCCAGTTGTTTGACTTCGTCGGTTTCGGCGGCGAAAGCCGAGGCATAGGCCAGGCCGGTGGACAGGCCCAGCGCGCCGTCCGCCAGGCTGTCGCGCAATTGCCCGCGCATGGCGCTGATTTCATCAGCGCGCGCCGTTCGAAAAAGATCGTCCATGTGATTGCTGCGCAGCGCGGTGTGGCCGATCAGCGCCGCCACATTGACCGCCGGACGCGCCGCGTCCACCGCGTTGCGGTAATCGACAAAGCGCGGATAAACGAATGCAGCGGCGGGGCCGAGCAGGTTCATCGGATCCGGCGGATCGCCCGCCAGCGAAACGGGCGAGGCGCTGATGCCGCAGTTGCCGACGATCACCGTGGTCACGCCCTGGGTGATTTTCGGCAGCATCGCCGGCTGACGAATCACCACGGTGTCGTCGTGGGTATGCACGTCGATGAAACCCGGCGCCAGCACGCGGCCGGCGGCGTTGATGTCTTCGCGGGCGGACACGTCGTGGAGGTCGCCGATGCGCTGGATACGGCCTTCGCCGATGGCCACATCGGCGCGATAGCCGGGGGTGTCGCTGCCGTCGATCACCAGCGCGTCGCGAATGATCAGGTCGTAAAGCATGGGGTCAGTCTCCAAGGGGCAGGCCGTCGTCGCCGCCGCGGTAGTCATCCAGCGCGAGCTTGATCCGCCGCAGCCTTTCGCGGTTGGCGTCGGGCGCAGTCAGCGCCAGTTCGGTGGCCAGCACGTCGATGGTCAGCAGCATGCCGTAGCGCGCGGCCGTGGGTTTGTAGATGAAATTGGTTTCGGCGATCTGCAGCGGCAGCAGGACATCCGCCCGTTCCGCCAGCGGGGAGCCGGGCAGGGTGATGGCGAGAATCTTCGCCCCATAGCTGCGGGCGAGATCCACCGCGTCGAGCAGTTCAGGAGTGCGCCCGCTCAGCGAGCAGACGATCACGCTGTGCTCGGGACCCAGGGTCGCGGCGATCAGGCGCATCATCACCGGGTCACGGCTGGCGGCGATCGGGTAGCCGAGGCGCACCAGCCGGGTCTGCAGTTCCTCGCTGCACAGGCTGGACGCGCCGCCCATGCCGAAGCTGTGAATCATCCGCGCCGGCGCCAGCAGGGCCACCGCCGCCTGGAAGCGTGATTCATCGAAACCGGCCAGGTGTTGACGCAGGGTGGACTCGATGTCGCCGACGATCTGGGTAAAAAACGCCGACTGCTCCGGCGCCTGCTCCGGGGTGAGGAAGCGGTT
Source organism: Pseudomonas sp. HP_12 (assembly GCF_055283955.1). Lineage (NCBI taxonomy): Bacteria > Pseudomonadati > Pseudomonadota > Gammaproteobacteria > Pseudomonadales > Pseudomonadaceae > Pseudomonas > Pseudomonas sp. HP_12. The sequence goes on along the minus strand of NZ_JBTOQG010000026.1, from coordinate 18,407 downwards.
GCCCACGGCGCTGGCCTGGGCCAGTTGCAAACGCAGGTCGCGCAGGTCCTTGCAGCCCACCGTGCGGGCGAAACGCGACAGCGTGGCGCTGCTGACCTCGGCGCGGGCGGCGAGGTCGTCGAGGCTGGCGCTGGCGGCAAACGCCACGTCGCTGAGCACCAGTCTGGCGATGCGGCCTTCGCCGGCGCTGAACGACTCCTGCCGGGCGCGGATCTGGTAAAGAATGTCCACTCAGATCACCTGCGCCAGCCCGAGGGTCAGGACGAAAGCGATCACCGAAATCAGCGTCTCCAGCACCGTCCAGGTTTTGAAGGTCTGTGCCACGGTCATGTTGAAATACTCCTTGATCAGCCAGAACCCGCCGTCGTTGACGTGGGAAAAAATCACCGAGCCGGCGCCGGTCGCCAGCACCAGCAGCTCTGGATGGGGATAACCCAGGCCCAGCGCTACGGGTGCCACGATGCCGGACGCCGTGGTCATTGCCACGGTGGCCGACCCGGTGGCGACGCGCATCAATGCGGCGAACAGCCAGCCCATCAGCAGCGGCGACAGATGCCAGTCCTGCGCCAGGCCGACGATCTCGTTGGTCACGCCGCTGTCGACCAAAATCCGGTTCAGACCGCCACCCGCGCCCACCAGCAACGTAATGCTGGCCGTTGGCGCCAGGCATTCCTGGGTGAATTTCAGGATCGAATCGCGGGAGAACCCCTGTGCAATGCCCAACGTCCAGAAGCTTAGCAACGTGGCCAGCAGCAGCGCGATCACCGAGTTGCCGATGAACAGCAGAAAGCTGTTGAAGCCGCTGCCCGGCGTGGAAATCAGGTTGGCCCAGCCACCCAGCAGCATGAGCACCACCGGCAACAGAATGGTCGCCATGGTGATGCCGAAGCTCGGCAGCTGGGCGCGGGGTTCACGGTCGAGAAATTGTTTGGCGAGCGGGTTTTCATCGGGCAAATGAATGTGCGGCACGATGAAGCGCGCGTAGATCGGGCCGGCAATGATCGCGGTAGGGATGCCGATGAGGATGGCGTAAAACAGGGTCTGGCCCACCGACGCCTGATAGGCCTGCACCGCCAGCATCGCGGCAGGGTGCGGCGGCACCAACGCGTGGACCACCGACAGGCCGGCGACCATCGGCAGGCCGACCATCAGAATCGACACGCCGACCCTGCGCGCCACAGTGAACGCAATCGGCACCAGCAGCACGAAACCCACTTCGAAGAACAGCGGCAGCCCCACCAGAAACGCAATGCAGACCATCGCCCAGTGCGCGTTGCGCTCGCCGAAGCGGTCGATCAAGGTGCGCGCCACCTGCTCGGCACCACCGGACTCGGCCATCATTTTGCCGAGCATGGTGCCCAGCGCCACAACCAGCGCGATATGCCCCAGCGTCTTGCCGACGCCGCCCTCATAGGACGCGACGACGGCATTGGCCGGCATCCCGGCGACCAGCGCTAGGCCGACGGACACCAGGGTGATGACGATGAACGGATTGAGACGAAAGCGCGCGATGAGCACGATCAGGGCGATGATCGCGACGGCGGCATAGACCAACAGAGACAGGCCGGTTGACGGAGGCATGCAACGGATTCCTTGCTGAGAATGAGGAGGTCAGGGCTTGGGCGGCGGGGCTAACCAGAGTGGGGCTGATCCCGTGTAGGGCTAGCCCGCGCAGGGGTTAACCAGTGCGCAGCCAGGCGGTGAAAACGATCTCGGCAGTGGGTGTTGCAAGCGCCATGAACGGCGAAAGAAGAGCAGGGGCGGGACGATCACAGGCAGTCATTATTGTTATCTCTGATTTCGTGATGGAAAGTAAATTACACGAAGCAGTATAAAAAGATCAATTCGTGAAAATTAATTTCGCTCCGATGCTTTGTCTTGCGACCAGTCAATTTGTGGGGAGCGAGGGCTGCCTCAGGATTTCGGCCGGTTTGTTAGACGTGTGGGAGTGACCGGGGTGGCGTTCCACCTTGCTCGCGAATGCGGTTTATCCAGCGAAGAAAATTCATTGGCTGAACGGCCCTCTTCGCGAGCAAGCTCACTCCTACAGGTCTCTGTGCGCGACCTGGATTGCCCGGTCGATGCAGTCAATTTGCAGGAGCGAGCTTGCTCGCGAAGGGGCCAGGACAGCCAGCCACTTTCTCTGGGGAAGGACAGTCAGCATTCGCGGCCGCTTCATGCCGCAGTGAACCGCTCCCGATACGCCTGGGGTGTCACCGATACCGCACGCATGAAGCTGCGCCGCAACGTTTCTTCCGTACCAAAACCGCAGCGGTCGGCGATGCGCTTGATTGGCAGCGCGCTGTCCCCCAGCAGGCGCCGCGCCGCTTCGACGCGCAATTGCTCGATGGCCCGCGCCGGCGTGTTCCCGGTGTGGGCGCGGTAGTGGCGGACGAAACTGCGCTCGCTCATGCCCACCTGCGCCGCCAGTGTGGCAACCGACAGGTCACTGGCCAGGTTGTCGAGAATCCAGGCGTGCAGGTCGCCAAACCGGCTGCCTTGGTCGCGGGTCTGATGCTGCATTGACAGCGCCGTGCTGAACTGCGATTGCCCGCCCGGGCGCTTGAGAAACACCACCAGATCCCGCGCCACGGCCAGTGCGATGTCCCGGCCCAAATCCGCCTCGACCATCGCCAGGGCCATGTCTATCCCTGCTGTCACCCCGGCGGACGTCCACAGTTGGTTTTCGTTGATGAAGATCGGGTCCGGGTCGACGCGCAGTTGCGGAAAACGCCGCGCCAGTTCGTCGCAACTGTCCCAGTGGGTGACCACCCGATGGCCGTCCAGCACGCCCGCCGCCGCCAGTAAAAATGCGCCGGTACACACCGACGCCACTCGCCGGGCACTGGCGGATTGCGTTCGCACCCAGTCCACCAGAATCGGGTCCCGCAGCGCCGTGTGCACCGCGCCGCCACCGGCAATGATCAGCGTGTCCGAAGGCGTGGACGGTAGCGGGTGGGTAAGCAGCCCGAGCCCGGCGGAGGAGACCACGCTGCCGGGTTCGCGAGCGATGACCTCCGGCCGGTATGGGATTTTTTTCAGGCCGGCTTCCTGGGCCATGACGTTGGCCGAGGCAAACACCTGCAGCGGTCCGGTGACGTCGAGTAACTGAACGTTGGGAAAGGCCAGAACGTGAACCGGCCTGGGCTGATGGGGCATGGCGCTCTCACTGTGAAGATTGGCGTGAATTGTCGGCTTTATGGCGTATCCGCCAGAGGCTAGCTCGCTACAGTGGTTTCGTCCAGTCGCTGGCCGAGCCCCATCGGCCGCGTCACTTCATACCGTCAGATGAATCACTTCCAGTACAAGGAAACACACCATGACCCTGCATATCGGCCTGCTGGTATTCCCCAAAGTCCAGCAACTGGACCTCACCGGTCCCTACGATGTTTTCGCCACCATGCCCGGCGTGGTCGTGCATCTGGTCTGGAAAAACCTTGAGCCGCTGCAGTCCAGCACCGGCCTGACCCTGGTGCCGACCGCGACCTTCGCCGACTGCATAGACCTGGACGTGATCTGCGTGCCGGGCGGGGTAGGGGTTGATGCATTGATGGAAGACCCCGAAACCCTGGCCTTCATCCAGCATCAGGCGGCCACGGCGCAGTACGTGACTTCCGTCTGCACCGGCGCGCTGGTGCTCGGCGCAGCAGGGCTGTTGAAAGGCCGCCGCGCCACCACCCACTGGGCGTCCCATTCATTGCTGGAGCAGTTCGGTGCGATTCCGGTGCACGAGCGCGTGGTGCGCGACGGCAACCTGATGACCGGCGGCGGCGTGACGGCGGGTATCGATTTTGCGCTGACGCTGATCAGCGAAGTGTTTGACGCGGATACCGCCCGGACCATTCAGCTGCAATTGGAGTACGCGCCGGCACCGCCCTACGATTCCGGCCGACCGGACACCGCACCGGCGAACATCCTCGCCGTCGCCACCGATCGCGCCATGCAGGGTTTGCTGGCGCGTCGGCAGATTGTCGAACGCGTCACGGCGGCCATGGATTAACGGGCGGGACTAGATCGGAGATGCAGTGAGCGGGATTTCATACCAGCAGAGGAACAGGTCCAGCGCCGACTCGACCACTTCGCGCTGCTTATCCGGCGCGAGCAGGGGCTCGTTGAGGGTGACTTGCGGCCAGAAGGCGAAGGCCTTGAGCAATGCATGGATCTGCGACGCGGCGAACACCGGCTCGACGGCCTTGAGGCGGCCGTCCTGCTGGGCGCCGCGCACCCAGACGGTGAAGGTTTCTTCCCGTTGATTGAGTCGGCTGACCCAGATCTGCGCACGATCGGGAGAGTGAATCGTTGCGCCGATGGCCACGCGGGCCAGGTCGATGAAGTTGCTGTCACCGAGGGTTTTCATCTTCGCGTCGAGCAATTCGCGCAGTTGATCGCGCAGGGGCACGCCGGGTTTGTACACTGCATCGGTCTGCGTCGCGGCGGAGGACCACAGGCGATGGAGCATTTCGGAGAACAGTTCTTCCTTGCTGGGGAAGTGGTTGTAGACCGTGCGCTTGGAGACCTCGGCCCGGGCGGCAATCCGGTCCATGCTCGTGACCTCGAAACCGTTATCGCGGAACTCGGCGATCGCCGCCTGAACGATGGCTTCGCGTTTACGGTCGGTCAGTCGCAGTGGGGCAGTCATGGATTCGCTTCTGTGAGGTGGCGCGGACGACTCAACCGCCCGACAGGAAAATTACACCGGGCAGTTTACTTCTCTTTGCTCATCGTGCAAGCTTGAAACTACACTGTGTAGTGTAGAAGCAGACAAGAGCTTCAAGCTGTAAGCTTCAAGTCGCAAGCTTACGGCGTACGGCATGCTCTTGCAGCTTGCAGCTCCCGCAACGCCACCTTCACCCGTTTCATGGAGTCAGCACCCTCATGGCCTCGATCGATAAAAACCTTGATTCAAATCCTGCGCTGCCCGTCCTGACTCGGCGTGAAGGTCGCTATTTCAATCACAAGCCGATGGCGCGCTCAAGCGTGGGCAAAACCCTGCGCATCTTCTGGAACGCCCTGTTCAACAAACCCCACCACACCCGCCCGGCCGGGGAGATCCCGGTTCAGCCGCTGTCGCGCCAGCAACTGTTCGCGGCGCCCGACAACACGGTCTACCGGCTCGGCCACTCCACAGTGCTGCTGAAACTGCGCGGTGAATACTTCCTGACCGACCCCGTATTCGCCGAACGTGCCTCGCCGGTGCAATGGGCCGGTCCGCAGCGCTTCCATCAGCCGCCGATCCGCCTGGAAGACCTGCCGCCGCTCAAGGCCGTGATCCTCTCCCACAACCACTACGACCACCTCGATCACATGACCATTCAGGTGCTCAAGGACAAGGCCGAGCATTTCATTACGCCGCTGGGGGTAGGGGACACGCTCATCGAGTGGGGCGTGCCGGCCGCCAAGGTTCAGCAGTTGAACTGGTGGCAGTCGACGGAGATTCATGGCATTCGCTTTGTGGCGACCCCGGCGCAGCACTTCTCGGGCCGGACGTTGCGCGACGGCAACCATACCCTGTGGGCATCGTGGGTGATGCTTGATGGCGAGCAGCGCATCTTCTTCAGCGGTGACACCGGCTATCACGCCGGTTTCAAGCTGATCGGCGAGCAGTACGGCCCGTTCGACCTGACCCTGATGGAGACCGGCGCGTACAACGAAGACTGGCCGGACGTGCACATGCAGCCCGAAGAGACGCTGCAGGCGCACATCGACCTGCGCGGCAAGTGGCTGCTGCCGATCCACAACGGGACCTTCGACCTGGCGATGCACGCCTGGCACGAGCCGTTCGACCGGATTCTCGCGCTGGCGTGGGACCGCAGCATTTCCATCACCACGCCAGAAATGGGCCAGCCGTTTTACGTTCAGTACCCCAGCCGAGGCGAGGCGTGGTGGCTGAAAGTGGACAAGGCTGCCGAGCCTGCGACCGGCCGCTGCTCGAAACGGCGGGACGATCGCCAGCAGGTCACCAGTCGCGGCTAAGCCGGCTGTTTCAGGGTTTGGCGTCAGTGGAATCTGCCGGATGCTCCGTTTCCGGCGGTCGCTGTTGTTCACCGCTCTGATTGGCTTGTTTGTGTTCCTCGCCGACCTTGCCTGCGTTTTCAGGCTTGTGGTCGAGGTCTTCGCGATTGGACTCTTTATCAGGCATGGCGCCCTCCGGTGTACGAGGTTGATGGTTGATTTGAAGCACGTGCTCAATGGTCGATCTGGTTGATCAGCATCAGCGCTTCGTCTTTGAACAGCGGTCGTTTCATGCGTTCGGCGAGCATCGCCATGGGCCGTTCCCGCTCACAGCCGGCCACGGCCGCGACAACGCCCTGTTTGCAGATAAGCGCCAGGAAATCGAAGTGTTCCGGCTCGCCCAAGTAGACGATGTCGTCCCAGTCTTCGGCGTGGCCGAGGTAATCCAGACGCTTCTCAAAGTGGTAGGTCCAGAAGTACGGCACATCGGTGTATCGCAGGTCCTCGCCCAGCATGTTGCCCGCCGCAATGCGGGCCTGTTGTTGGGCCAGGCGCCAGTGCTCGATGCGCCGGGGCTGATGGTTGAGCGGAAAGGTGGCAATGTCGCCGGCCGCCCACAGATCCTTGCCCGCGCGCATGCCGTCGTCGACCGCCAGTGAGCCATCGTCCTCCAGTTGAACGCCGTCGATGAAATGCGTCACCGGGCTCACGCCGACGCCGACCAACGCCAGATCCACCTGCAGTCGTTCGCCATTGCTGAGCACCGCCGTCTGCAGCAGCTGCTGCCCATCCCGTTCAACACCCTCGAAACGGCTGACGTCCACATGGGTGCGGAACAGCACGCCGTTCTGCTCATGCAGCGCCCGCAGGGCTTTGCCGATGCGCTCACCCAGCTGACCGGCAAACGGCACTTCATGACGAGCCAGAACCGTCACGTTCACACCTTGTGTGCGCAACGCCGACGCCGCTTCCAGCCCGATAAAACTGTCGCCGACGATCAATGCGTGGCTGCCGGGGTGGACCGACGCAAGAATTCGGCTGGCGTCATCGCGGCTGCGCAGGGTCAGCACTTGCGGCAGGTCCGCGCCCTCTAGAGTCAACGCGCGGGGCTCGCCACCGGTGGTGACCAGCGCCGCGTCGTAGTCAAAGCGGCGCCCGTCCGCCAAGGTGACGCGCTTGTTGACGACGTCCAGTTTCATCACTTCGCCGTGCACCCGTTCGATACGGTTGCTCAGGTAGAACCCGCCGTCGCGCAGAGCCGGAATCTCATCGGTATCCATTTCGGCGGACAAGACAAATTTGCTCAGCGCCGTGCGGTCGTACCCGGGCGCGGCTTCTCTGTCGATGAGCCGTAATTGACCGTTGAAGCCTTTTTCCCTCAGCGCGCAGGCAGCCGCTGTGCCCGCCGCGCCGGCGCCAATGATGACGAAGCAGCGGCTGTCCTCGGCCAGCGTCGGCGTGTCGGCGGCGATGGGCTGGTCATCGACGAGCACATGGCCATCGATGACGTGGACGGGGTAACGAGTCAGGGCATCCAGCGCAGGCGGTTCGCAGAGATGGCCGTCGTCGATGGAAAATTCGGCCTTGTGCCAGGGGCAGATCAGGTGGCCGTTGCAGATGGCGCCGTCGGCCAGTGGCGCGCCGGCATGGGGGCAGAAGGCTTGAAACGCGCGGACTTCGTCGCCGTGCAGAACCAGCAGCGCCTTGGTTTCGCCAAACTCGACCTGGAGACCGCGGTCTTGCTGAATATCGGTCAGAGGGGCGACTCGATGCAGAGGCATGTGCGCTTCCTTGTGGGCTTTTATTGGACTTAGGGGCTTTTAGTTGGGAGTCGGCGGTCGGGGGAGAGGTTCAGGGAATTATCGGGTGGCCGGTTGGGCGGGCGCTCCGTTCGCTTCAACTGCCGGAGGAACGCCCGGACCGCGTGGTCATTTCACTGCGTCTGGCTATTGCGTCAACTTCAGCCGCTCATGCCAGTCGGCAATCGACTCTTCAGGGAATTCCTCGAACTGTTGGTCATTCGGTCCTGCGGCCACTTCCACCCACGGCGCCTTGGAGTTCAGCAGCAAGTGCGTGTGCTCCGGCGGGATGGGCAACGGCGTGTCGATGGCTGACGCAAACGGGTGGATCAGCTCCGGCCACTCGGGGCTGAACAGCCACAGCCCGCTGCCGCACCGTTTGCAGAAATGCCGTTCGGCACTGCTGATGCGGGTTTGGTGACCCTCATCGTCGCGCATCTTGGCGTGGTAGATGGCGATGCTGTCCTTGCCTTTAACATGGAGACTTTTCGCATCGCCGCCCAGGTTGATCGCGTAGCCGCCACCGCCCTGGGTCTTGCGGCAGATCGAGCAGTAGCAGCGTTGATAAGGGTAGGGATGGGCGCTTGTCAGGCTGAATTCGACGGCGCCGCAATGGCAAGAGCCTTCCAGATGCATGATTCACCTCCGCTTGAATGTGATGTCGGGTCTAAGGGTCTAGACCGCTCAAGCGGGCGGGGTTCGATGTTTTCTCGAACGGGCGTTCGGATTATTCACGGACCGGCGGCTCAAGAAGCCCGCGGCAATGTCGATAAGCGGTAGTCATATGACGACTTAGCGTCCCGCCCCTACAAGAATGAGCCGACCGTTATGAGCCTACGCAACCTGACCATCGCCCGCCGCGCCGGCCTTGGGTTTACCCTGATTTCCCTGTTGGTCGCGTTGCTGGGCTGGTTCGCCCTGAGCCAGATGTCGACGATCCGACAGAGCGAGGTGGCGGTTGAAAGCAACTGGATGCCGAGCATGCGTCTGGTCAATGACATCCGCGAAGCCATGCTGCGCATTCGCACGATCTCGCTGCGGGTTGCCCTTGACACCGATCCGAAAAACGTCAGCGTCTACAAAGGTCAGATGGACGCGCGCGCGAAGATCCTTGACGAGAAACTCGCCAGCCTCGACACCTTTATCGATACCCCGGAAGAGAAGGCACTGTACGGCAAATTCCGCGCGACCCTGGTCGATTATCAGCGCGGTTTGACCCAGTCTTTTGTGCTCGCCGAGAGCGGTGACCTCAAGGCGTTGAACAAACTGCTGCTGGTGGACATGAAAACCGCCGTCGACAACTCCGGCGCGCAATTGGGCGATCTGGGTGATTTCTACTCCCATCAGGTCGAACTCGAAGGCGCTGCCGCCGAAGCGCAATACGGCAACTCCCGAAACGTGGTGCTGGTGTTCGTGCTGATTGCAGCACTGGCCACCGTGGTGCTCGCGGTGTGGCTGACCCGCAGCATTGTTCGCCCCCTGCAGGAAGCGGTTGATGCCGCCGAGTACGTGGCCAAGGGCGATTTGACCCATGACATTCGCGTTGAGGGCAATGATGAAGTCACGCGCTTGCAGAGCGCGTTGCAGCAGATGCAAACCAATCTGCGCTCGACCCTGAGCCTGATCGGCAATTCGGCGAGCCAGCTGGCGTCGGCGGCCACGGAGCTGAACTCGGTGACCGAAGACAGCCATCGCGGCCTGCACCAGCAGAACGCCGAAATCGAACAGGCCGCCACGGCGGTGAACGAAATGACCTCGGCGGTCGAGGAAGTCGCGCGCAACGCGGTGTCGACGTCCCAGGCGTCAAGCGAATCGAACGCGGCGGCCCGCGACGGCCAGAACCGGGTCATCGACACGGTCAATTCGATCCAGACCCTGTCCGGCAACGTACAGCACACCTCGGACCTGGTGCAGAACCTGGCCGATCAGTCCAAGGACATCGGCAAGGTGCTGGACGTGATTCGTTCCATCGCCGAGCAGACCAACCTGCTGGCATTGAACGCTGCCATCGAAGCCGCACGGGCCGGCGAGTCCGGACGCGGGTTCGCCGTGGTCGCTGATGAAGTGCGCGCCCTGGCCCACCGCACCCAGCAGTCGACCCTGGAAATCGACAAGATGGTCACGACCATGCGCAGCGGTTCCACCGAAGCAGTGGAGTCGATGTCGATCAGCCGCTCACGGGCGACCGAAACACTGGGGTTGGCCCAGGGTGCCGGCGAGTCGCTGAGCCGGATCACCACGTCGATCAACGAAATCTCCGAACGCAATCTGGTCATCGCCAGCGCCGCCGAAGAGCAGGCGCAAGTCGCGCGGGAAGTGGACCGCAACATCGTCAATATCCGCGACCTGTCGATGCAGTCGTCGTCCGGCGCCAACCAGATCAGCGCGTCGAGCAACGAACTGTCCCGGCTCGCGGCGGAGTTGAACCAGGTGGTCACGCGCTTTCGGGTTTGATGGTTCTTCTCAACGTCTCAAAGGCTTCCCGGCTAAAGCCGGTCCCACAGGGTAATGCGGTATTAGTGGGACCGGCTTTAGCCGGGAAGAGGCCGGTTTGAGCACCCTCGGTTTTGCGGTGTGACAAATGACGCCTTCCTGGTAGGACCAGCTTTAGCCGGGAACAGGCCAAGAACGGCAGCCTTTCACCTCATTCACTTGCCTGTCGCTGCCCTCGGCTTGCATGATTCGCCCCGACTAATAATTCCTGGCGGGCCGAACCTGCCGACGAGATAGGTGAAGGGCAATGGATGACGTGAATCGCGATTTCAGCAGTTGGCTGCGCTCCCCGGGCCACACGGCATGGCTGATGCAGGAGGGCAATCGGCTGTTGGCGTTTGCCAAGGCCTCGAAGCTGCCCCAGGGCTTCGGCAATCTGGATGACCTCGGCCGGCTCCCCGCCGATGCCGTGGCCGAAACCATGAACACCGCACGCATGACCCACAGTTTCGCCATGGCCCACATCAACGGCATTCCCGGTTGCGCCGCGCTGGTCGATCACGGCATTGCGGCGCTGGCCGGGCCGTTGCGTGACGCCGAACACGGAGGCTGGTTCGCCAAACCCCTGGAGCACAGCGCCGACACCGGCAAGAACGCTTACCTGCACGCCTTCGTCGCCCTCGCCGCCAGTTCGGCAGTCGTCGCCCGTCGCCCCGGCGCCCAGGCGTTGCTGGAACAAGCGATTCAGGTGATCACCGGGCACTTCTGGAGCGAGGAAGAAGGCGCCATGCGCGAATCCTTCGACCGCGACTGGAGCAACGAAGAACCCTACCGCGGCGCCAACAGCAACATGCACAGCACCGAGGCGTTCCTCGCCCTGGCCGACGTCACCGGCGATGCGCGCTGGCTGGATCGTGCGCTGAGCATCGTCGAGCGGGTTATTCATCAGCACGCCGCTGGCAACAACCATCAAGTGATCGAGCATTTCACCCTGCAGTGGCAGCCGATCCTCGACTACAACGTCGACAAGCCCGACGACGGTTTCCGCCCTTACGGCACCACGCCCGGCCACGCCTTCGAGTGGGCGCGGCTGGTGCTGCACCTGGAAGCGGCGCGGCGCAAGGCCGGGCTGGAAACGCCGGCCTGGATGCTGGAAGACGCTCGCGGTTTATTCGAAAACGCCTGCCGCTATGGCTGGGACGTCGATGGCGCGCCGGGGATCGTCTACACCCTCGACTGGGAAAACCGACCGGTGGTCCGCCATCGCCTGCACTGGACCCACGCCGAAGCCGCGGCCGCCTCCGCGGCGTTGTTGCAACGCACCCACGAGCAGCAATACGAAGACTGGTACCGGACGTTCTGGGAGTTCAGCGAGACGCTGTTCATCGACTACGAAAACGGCAGCTGGCGCCACGAACTCAACCCTGAAAACAAACCCAGCGCCGACATCTGGGCCGGCAAGCCGGATTTGTATCACGCCTATCAGGCGACGCTGCTGCCGGTGTTGCCGCTGGAACAAAGCCTGGCGACGGCGTTGGCGAGCCGGGCCTAGCCCGCGGGATCCTGCGCGGTCTCGAGGCCAACGCGATCTGTGTAGGAGCGACCGGGGTGGCGCTCCACCTTGCTCGCGAAGAGGCCAGTACATCCGCTATATCTTTAGCGCCTGAACTGCCGCCTTCGTGAGCAAGCTCACTCCCACAGTCCCGTTTTCAGCAGGTACATCGGCAGTGTGGTCATGTTGATTAAGGGCAGTGGGTTGGCGAGCCGCGCATCAACCTCACACCTTCAACTCAATCCACGTCGGTGCATGGTCACTGGCGTGGGGCAGGTCCCTGACCCAGCGGTCCACCCCCGCGTTTTTCAGCTTGGGCTTCAGATCCTTGCTCAACAGCAAGTGGTCAATGCGCAGGCCTGAGTTGGTTTTCCAGTGGTTGCGGAAATAATCCCAGAACGTGTAAATCCGCTCGTCAGGGAATTTCGCGCGCAGGGCGTCGGTCCAGCCCTGGTCCAGCAACCGCTCAAAGCACGCGCGGCTTTCCGGTTGCAGCAAGGCATCCTTCAGCCATGAGCGGGTGTTGTAGATGTCATCGTCTGTGGGGATGACGTTGTAGTCTCCCGCCAGTACCACCGGATGCTCGCTCTTGAAAAGCGAGTCGGCGTGTTTAATGAAGTGCTCGAACCAGTCCAGCTTGTACTCGAACTTCGGCCCCGGCTGCGGGTTGCCGTTGGGCAGGTACAGACAGCCGACGATCACGCCCTGAACAGCCGCCTCCAGATAGCGGCTGTGCTTGTCCTTTTCATTGCCCGGCAAACCCCGGCGAATTTCCAGCGGCTCACTGTCCCGGGACAGGATCGCCACGCCGTTCCACGACGGCTCGCCCTGCCAGATCACGCCGTAGCCGGCATTGCGGATATCGTCGGCGGGGAAGGCCGTGTCGGCCGCTTTCAGTTCCTGCAGGCAGACGATGTCGGGCGCTTCCTTTTCCAGCCACTGCAACAGAATGGGCAACCGCGCGCGGATGCCGTTGATGTTGAACGTGGCGATTTTCAGCGTGGCCATGGCGTTCGCCTCCAATGGGTGTGCAGCGTTGGAGGTCGCCTGCTGGCCGAAGATTCCATCGGTGTGCGCGCCGCTGCCTTTCTCGTCAATCAGCCGGCTTCGCTCCGTCAGGCAAAACGTTGCGACACACGAATCACCTGCCGGGCGATATAGGTCCCCGTCACGATCACAGCAAAGAGTCGCAGGGTCTGCATCGCCAGCACGAAGCCGACGTCCGAATGGGTGTCGATGGCAATGATCGCCATGGCATCAAGACCGCCCGGGCTGGTGGCCAGGTACACCGAGAGGAATTCCTTGCCCATGATTTCCGCGATGCCCCAGGCCGACAGGGCGCACAGCAGGATCAGCACCAGCGCCCCTGCGATCATCGCGGGCAGCCGCCGCCAGACGTAGCTAATGGTCACGCGATCAAAGCGCAGGCCGATGTAACTGCCGATCGCGCCGTAGGCGATCGCCAGCACCCAGGCAGGGAGGGTGATCTGCAGCAGGCCGCTCAGCTGCAGCGCGCCGCCGAGCAGCAAGGGCACCAGCAAGGCGCCGGCCGGCAAGCGACTGCCGAGCAGCACGCCGACCACGATCACCAGCAGGCTCAGGCCCAGATTGAGCAGGTTCATCCCGTGCAACAGCGCGTCCGTGCTGTGGACGTCCGACCCACCGGCATCTGCGCCAATCAGCCGACTGACCAGCGCGCCGACCATCACCACGCACACCACCCGCACGTATTGCATGGTGGCGACCACCCGAGAGTCGGCGCCGTCATCCTCGGCCATCGCGACCATCGCTGACGCCGCGCCCGGCGAAGTGCCCCACGCTGCGGTGCTGCTCTGAATGCCGCCCCAGCGCGCCATGGCGATGCCGACCACCGCACTCAACGCGACGGTGAGCAAGGTGGCGAACACCATGACATGCCATGACTGCATCGCCGCGAGCAGCACGCCGACGGTCATGGAGTGGGCGACCAGCACGCCGACCGTGCCCTGGCCGAGGCGGAACACCTGCTTGTTCAGACGAACGCTGGCCCCGGCGACGCCGAAGCCGATCGCCACCAGCATGGGCCCGAGAAACAGTGCGGCGGGGATGTGGGAGTATTTGAACAGTTGGCCGGCGCTACCGGCCATGAGGATGAGCAGCAGCCATTGGGTCAGCGGGTGCTGGTGGGCGAGGGCAAACGAGGCGGGGCGTGGCAACGCGGATCTCCAGAGCATTGGCATTTCCTGATAAGGAGTGACCTGAGTGCTTCCCTGCCGAGTGCATTTCCAATGACGCCCAGTATCGACAGCGCAATCGATCAAGTCTATTTTCTAATAATCATGAATCGATAACTTTGGTTGATATATGGACCTGCGTGACCTCACCTATTTCGAAACCATCGCCGAACTCGGTCACCTCGGGCGCGCGGCTGAAAAGCTCAACCGCAGCCAGCCGGCCTTGACCAAGAGCATTCAGCGGCTGGAGGAATCCTTCGGCACCAAGCTGTTCCAGCGCGACGGCCGCCGAATCAAGCTCACGCCGGTCGGCGAACTGCTCCAGGCGCGGGGCAAGGTGCTGCAGCAAAGCATTGCCCAGACCCAGCGCGAGGTGCGGGATTTCGCCAGTGGCGCGGTAGGGGATATCCGGCTGGGCTGTGCGGCGACTATGGCCGAGTACCTGCTGCCGGAACTGACCAGCGCGCTGCTCAAACGCTCGCCGCAGGTCACGCTCAAGCTGGTGATCGGTCAGGACGACATGCTGCGCGAGCAACTGCGCTCCGGGCACCTGGACATGATCATCTGCGCCCAGCGCAGTGCCGAGGAGGAATTCTCGTTCTACCCGATCCTGACCGACGAAGCCGTGGTGATCGCCAGCCGCAACCATCCGATCTTCCAGGCGCCGTTCGAGATGCGCGACCTGTGCCGTTACCGCTGGGTGCTCCCGCCTTCCGGCGTGTCGTCGCGCATCTGGGTCGACGACGCCTTCGCCCGCCACGACCTGCCGCTGCCGGAAGTGCAGATCGAGTCCAATTCGATTTCCCTGCTGCCCCGGTTGATTGCCCAGACCAGCCTGCTGAGCTTCATCGCCCGGGAGACCCTGGAGTTCGGCAAGAACATGCAGGACCTGCGCGAGGTGCCGCTGGAGCAGACCACCATGACGCGCACCATTTGCGTCATGCTGCGCCGCGAAGGCTATCTGTCGCCTGCCGCCCACGCCATGGTGCAGATGCTGCGCGATGACGGCGGATCCTTCCTCAATTGGTCGTGACCTGTGCTTTTACCCCGCCGGGTGGGTTAGCCTGCTTAACGACATTCACCTACGGAGCGTCAACGATGCAGCTACAGACAAACCAGCCGGACATCCACGCAATTGCTTATTGGGCACACGACGGCGAGCATTTCGGCGGCGACCAGTCGCCCCTCAACGACGCCGATTCCGACGAAGACCGCGATCCGGAGGGCGAGCTGGATTTGAGCGAACTGGATCTGGACGAGTTTGCCGACGCTGACAAGCTGGACATCAGTTCGTCGAATCTGGAATAGGCGGGGCGCTGGCGCTGGATTGTCGGATATCTCCAGTCGTGAACCGCTCCGCGGTCTAGCAGCAGATGCAAACCTTGTGGGAGCGAGCTTGCTCGGGAAGAGGCCAGTACATCCGCTGGATATTCAGTGGTAAATACGACGCCATCGCGAGCAAGCTCACTCCTACAGGGTTGGGTTCAGCCAGCCAGATGCGCAGCCAATCCCTCAACCGCCTGTTCCGCCGTCTCGCTGCTGCCCGCCCAGGTACACGCCAGCATCAAATTGCGCGGCAGGCCGAAATCTTCCACCTGAAACCCTTGCCCATCAAAGCCCGCCGCGTCATGGGCAATCTGCTCGCGCAACGCGCCAGTCGCTGCGAAATACGCCCACACCGGTTTGCCTAGGGCAACGGCCATGCCCACTTCGAAGGCGGTGCCTGAATCCGGCTCGGCGCCGCGAAAGGCGTTCAAGTTCGCCAGCACCGCGTCGCAGCGTTTGATCATCGCAATGTTGGCGTTGCAAATCACCGCAGCCGCCTCTTCAGGGCTCAGCCCCTGCGGCACTTCGTTGTCAAACGGGTACAAACCCTCAAGACCGTGCTGGTCGCATAGGGCTTTCAGATAGCGGCCGTGCTCGATGGCGTCGGCGCGAAATACGTCGAAGCCCGCGAGATAGACCAGGGGTTGGCTGGTGGAAGGCATGGCGATCTCCTGGAAAATGCGTGGAGCGAGTCTAACGGGTGAGCAGTGCTCTTTGGTCCGCGCCGTTGATCGGGCCGGCGCCATCCTACAACAGGCAGGGCTGGAATCTGTACGGATAACCAGTATCCTGACGCTCTTCCGTCAGCCTTTACGTGACCTCGCCGTGAGCCTTTCCCCCCTCGACAATCCGTTTTACTACCTGGAAAACTTCCGCCAGGTGCTGAACTGGATCGCCCAGCGCTACGACGACCTGCTCGATGAAGACGAGCGGCGTTTCATCGACGACTTTGCCCAACTGCCGCAACCTGCGCAGGCGCTGCTGGTGCGCATGGTCATGCGCAAAGGCACGCTGTTCCGCGCCAGCAAACTGGATTACGCAGAAATCGGCGATGTCCGGTTGGCCGCCGCGCCGTTGCTGGAATCCGGCTGGGTCGACGGTCAGCCTCATCTGGACCTTCACGCTCTGTTCGCGCTGCTGCGCAAAGATGAGCTGGGCCAGTGTTTCAAAGCCCACGGCGTCAAAAGCGCCGAGAAAAAATCCGACCTCCTGCAGCGCCTGTTGCCGATCTACGAAGCACCCCAGCGCCTGGAGCACTGGTTTGCCGGATTCGAAGAAGTGATCTTCGCGCTGCAGGTCATGCCACTGTGCGACCGGCTTCGCTTGCTGTACTTCGGCAATCTCTACCAGGAGTGGTCGGAGTTCGTGCTGGCGGACCTGGGCATCTATCGCTACGAAAAAGTCGAATTTTCCGTCGAGTCCCGTGGCATCAACCAACGCGCCGACATCGACATCTGCCTGCACCTGCACACCTGCCGGCAGGCCTTGGACGACGGCATGGCACTGGCCGAGCTGGCGCCTCAGGCGCTGGCGGTCGAGACCGACAATCCCTGGCTGGCCATGCGTCGCGCCAAGCTCTTGTTCAAGATCGGTCAGCAGGCCGAACGCGAGCAGGACTGGCCGCTGGCATTGAGCGTCTACGCACAGTCCAGCTACCCCGGCGCCCGCGTACGCAGGATCCGCGTGCTTGAGCGCAGCGAGCAATTCACCGACGCGATGACGCTGCTGCTGGAAGCGCAATCGGCGCCGGAAAACGATGAAGAAACCCAACACCTGCTGCGCATACAGCCGCGTCTGAAGCGCAAGTTGGGCGAGGGCAGCGTGCAGAAACGGTTGAAACGAGCCGTCACTCGGCTTGATTTGAGCGTGCTGCCGCTTCCCGATCACAGCGTCGAACGGCTGATCCAGCAGCACCTGGCGGAAGAGGGCAGCGAGGTGCACTACGTCGAGAACGCG
The DNA here is from genome assembly GCF_055283955.1 of Pseudomonas sp. HP_12. NCBI lineage: Bacteria > Pseudomonadati > Pseudomonadota > Gammaproteobacteria > Pseudomonadales > Pseudomonadaceae > Pseudomonas > Pseudomonas sp. HP_12. The sequence goes on along the minus strand of NZ_JBTOQG010000026.1, from coordinate 1,176 downwards.
CTGGTCAATTCGCTGTTCGGTCTGCTCTGTTGGCGGGCGATCTTTGCGCCGCTGCCCGGCGCGTTTTTCCACCCGTTCCACAGCGCACCGAGTGACCTCTACAGCCCGGACTTCTACCAGCGCCGCGCGGCCCTGTTCGACGAGTGCCTGGCGCAGCTCGACGACCAGCGCTACGAAGCAGTGATCCGCGACACCTACGCCAGCAAGTTCGGCCTGCAATCGCCCTTCGTGTTCTGGGGCACCCTGACCCCGGAGCTGCTGGATCAAGCGCTGCACTGCCTGCCGGCGCAACACCTCAAACGCTGGTTCCGACGCCTGCTGCAAGACATCAAAGCCAACCGCACCGGCATGCCCGACCTCATCCAGTTCTACCCCGAACAACGCCGCTACCGAATGATCGAAGTCAAAGGCCCCGGCGACCGCCTGCAAGACAACCAACTGCGCTGGATCGACTTCTGCGCCGAACACGAAATGCCGGTGGTGGTGTGCTACGTGAAATGGGCGGAAGAAGATTTGCGGGCGGCGGGGTGAAACGGAATTGGCTTAGACGGCGACAGATTAATTTACGGTGAAGCGCTGTAAATAAATCAGTCCCCTTCAAACAATTTACGGTGAAGCGCTGTAAATAAATCAGTCCCCTTCAAACACAGCCAACAATCCCGGCGCCTCAGATGGCCTCTTCCCGGCTAAAGCCGGTCCCACTAACAGCGCGCGTTGCATCAGTGAGACCGGTGACGCGGAGCGTCAGGGGATGCATGCCCACGCAGAGCGTGGGAACGATCAAGATCAAAGGCTTCCCGGCTAAAGCCGGTCCTACCACGCGTGCTTCTGATCTGCTTTTGATCTTCATACGCAAAAAGTTCAGACGCCGCCAATCGCGACTTGGGTGCAGGCCGAACGCAGACGACGCGGAGTGGGCCGAGCCGCATGGATGCGGCGAGAGCGCCGTCAGGACATGGATGTCCGTTCGGCGCGGGCCCACGGAGCGTCGTCGGAGTGAGGGTACCCTGACGAAGGAAGGGCCCAACCGAGAGCAAGCACCCTTGGTTACTTGGGGTGCTTTTCCAGGGACTGTCAGATTTTTTGTGTGCGGGCTGGTAGCGGCCTGCCGTTAGGCAGGCCGTGCTTTTACCAGGTCGGCCTGATAAATCGATCTCCGTACAGAATCGCAAATTG